>CAUQMH010000028.1:0-16957 GCA_963519075.1 uncultured Flavobacteriaceae bacterium | reverse complement strand
CTATGTGCATGGTCATGAACATTTTCTTGATGAAAGAAAAAGCATCAGAAATACTTTCGGCACGGAAGAAAATCCAGCAAAAAGTAGCCAAACCAAATGTCAGAAGCACTTGGAAAAATTCTTTTAGAGAAGGAAGTATTTTGCCTTGTGCTACGATGTCAAGATTGTTTCTATTGGTTTTCATAACGATAGAAGGCATTATGAATAAGGCGTTTAGGAATCCCCAAAAAATGAAAGTCCAGTTTGCCCCATGCCAAAAACCACTTACCAAGAAAATGATAAAGGTGTTACGAATTCGCATCCAGTCACCTCCTCTGCTCCCACCTAGAGGGATGTAGAGATAATCTTTGAACCAAGTAGAAAGAGAAATGTGCCACCTTCTCCAAAATTCTGCGATGTCCCTTGAGAAATATGGATAATTGAAATTTCTTAATAATTCGATGCCGAAAAGCCTTGCCGAACCTAATGCAATGTCACTATAACCAGAAAAATCACAATAAATCTGAATAGCAAATAAAAACGCCCCAAAAGCTAGTGTAGTTCCGGTGTATTCAGCATTTGCATAATCATTGAAAATTATATTAGCATAGTGAGCGCAATTGTCCGCGATAACCACCTTTTTAAATAATCCCCAAAGGATTTGTCGCATCCCATCCACGGCTTTATGATAGTTGAACTCTCTATTTACCTTTAATTGAGGAAGTAAATGCGTAGCTCTTTCTATAGGACCAGCCACTAAAAGAGGGAAAAAACTTACAAATAGGGCATAGATAACAGGATCTTTTTCAGGCTCTATTTTTCTGTTGTAAATATCTACTACATAGGACAATCCATGGAATGTGTAAAACGAAATTCCCACAGGAAGCAGTATTTCCAAAGTCCAAGGATTTACTTTAATCCCTAAACTACTCATAAGTTCGGCAAATGAACCTACGAAAAAGTTATAATATTTGAAAAATCCTAAGAAAGAAAGATTTATCAAAATACTGAGCCAAAACCAAAATCTTCGGGTGTTTTTATCTTCAGTTTTTGCAATCTGCAGTCCTGAAAAATAATCTAAAAATGTAGAAAATAACAATAAAAACGAAAATCTCCAATCCCAGCAGGAATAGAAGTAATAGCTAGATACCAAGAGTAATATGTTCTGCCATTTAAGTCGTTTGTTTAATATCCAATAAAGGGAAAAAACTATAGGTAAAAATACCGCAAAACTAATAGAGTTAAAGAGCATATTTTAGATTTTTATATTATAATATTCAGCAACACTTTTATGCCCTATATGTAAAATTATTTCATCACCGATGCCTTCTTGATTTCCGCAAACACACCACTCAGTAGGGAGGTGGTATGGAGCATATTTTGTGTCATGAGCAGCAAGCCACATGATACGAGAGTTACGAGAAGGATCTTTTAGCAAAATATCACAGCAGTTTTGATAATATTTTTCTGCTAATTCATGCCCTTTCCAAAGGGTCATCGGGCTTTGATTATAAGAATGCCCACAGCCGTTGCTCATGTCTGTGATGGGTTTAGTATCAAGTGACATTTCCATATCTTTTTTGACAAGATTTCTAGGAGTAGGAGCTGCGCAAGAGCCAAATAATTCTGTAAGATATATCAGTCTATATATTTCTTCTGAAAAAATGAACATGTCAGAATCTATCAGGCATTTGAAATCCGCTGTGGATTCTAGTAAGCATTTGTATTTATAGTAGCCCGTCACTCTATACATGTATCTCGGGTGGTCTTTGTCTAAACCTTCTGGGTGGGCTACTTTTTTTAAGTTTACGCCTTCTACATTTAAATCAAAATCCGAATACACTGTATATGTAGCGTTTGGAAAATATTTTTTTAGTGAAGATAATGACGGCTCCAGCCTGTCCTGATTGCTCAATTCATTTCCACCTGCATTTGTACGGTTTTCTCCAAATTCGCAGAAACAAAACTCTATTGAGATATTTTTGAGGTACTCTTTGAGTTTTTCATCTTCTATGATGAAAGGTTTTAGGTTTTTATAATTTTGTTCTGGGAATGAGGACTTTATCTTTTCGGGAATTGTTTTTTTCTTTCCCAAAAGAACAGAAAAAGCCTCTTGTATTCTATGTGTCAATCTGTTAAGCATTACCTAATGATTTTTTAATTTTATTTCTTGCAGGTATTTCTATATACTTATAGGAAATATGAGATGCTATTAGAAATAATATAAATTTTAAAAAAAATAATAATTATTTATTTTTTATCCCCACCGCACTGAGGATTTTATTTGTGACTATTCCAATGGGTATTTGCAGAAGATAAAAAGCGAAACTGATTTCTCCTAAATAGATGAGGTGTTTATTGTTGAAAATCTTCGTTATTCTGCCTGTGTTTAAGGTTATTAACAGCATTAATAATCCAAATGTTATTGAGTGAAAACCATTATGAATAAATAAATTTCTAGTAAGATAGATAAGAAGTATAGTTCCCAAAGTCGCTATGATTACAGGTATGTCATAGTTCCCAGCCTTAAAATTAAATAAATGTATATTTTGAAATACCAATCCGAAAAGTATCCCTACAAGAAAAGAGTTGAGATGTAGGAAAGGATTGTATTTTAAAAAATACCTGTCTAGAGAATTGTATCCTCCATAATATTCCGAAAAATAGAACATATTCATGCCTATCTGAGATATCAACCAAAAAGATAATGTGAATATCGCAATATATTTAAGCTTCCATTTTTTGATAACAGAATTGAAAATAAAAGGAAACAACAGATAAAAAAACATCTCTACAGATATAGACCATGACGGGACATTGTAGGAAAGGCTCGTTTGTGGTATCCATGCATGAATTAAAAGGGCATTCACAAACAGTGAAGGAATATCAAAATTTACATATTCTAGATAGTTTATGTATTTGAAAAGATTAGCAACTATAGCAAGAAGTAATGTCATTATGTGCAATGGATATATTCTTGCAAGTCTATTTATATAATATTCTTTCGGAGAAATGTGTTCTTTTTTTCCATAAGCCAAAATCATCACAAAGCCAGATAATACATAAAAATAACTAACGCCTAGGTTAAGATGTTCACCGCTTTTTATTTCTCTAAAATGATAAACAAACAACAAAAAAGCTGCAATAAATCTCGTAAATGTAAGTTGAGAAGTGGTCATTGTGTTAATTTTCGCTATGCAAATTTAACAATTCATTTAATATTGACAAAGCCCATATTTAGGCGCATAGGCTTTTAATTATTATATTTGCACAAAAGACATAATAATATGCGTGTTTTTCCCATTGTTTTTACTTGTGATGATAAGTATTTTAAATACACAGATGTAGTAATTACTTCTATATTAAGTAATCAAAATAAAGATGTTCATTATGAAATACATATTCTTACAGAGTTTATAAGCGAAGAAAACAAACAAAAAGCGATATCTCAGCTGAGATCATATGAAAACTTTAGTATCATATTTCATGAACTTGGGAATATAGATAAAAGTAGTTTTTATCTCAATTCTTACATGTCTGTGAGCACCTATTATCGTTTTTATTTATCAGAAATTTTCATGAATTATGACAGAATTCTCTATTTGGATAGCGATTTGATAGTGAATGCTGATATTTCTGCATACATAGATATGGATTTTGAGGATAAATTAGCCATTTGTAGCAGCAGCCCATACATTAAAAATAAAGTTCTACAGGGAGATGATCCAGATTATCCTATAAGCTATTTCACGGAAGTTCTAAAAATGCCAAATCCAGAGGAATATTTCAATGCAGGAGTGGTACTTTACAATTTAAAGAAAATGCGAGAAATGGACATTCAGCAAAAACTTTTTGATGCACTGAAAGAAATTCCAGAACCAAAACTGCAAGACCAAGACATCTTAAACTCTGTATTTTCACGAAATGGCGGAGTAAAACTGATATCAAATTTTTATAATAATACAGCCACGATAAGAATTACGCCTAATCGGTTACTTTTAGAAAGTTTAAAGAAAAAAGTAGGAATTAAGGCCAATCATTGGTTCTATATTTACCATTATGTAGGAAAAGTCAAACCATGGCAGCGAGATGGCGTGGATAGTGGACTTTTCTTCCAATACGCGTACAAATCACCATTTTTTGATGATATTATAGAAGCTAATCAATTAGATAAACAAGAATTAATCAAAAAATATAGATTAAACTGTTTGTAGAAAGAGGGTAGAGGTGTATTACAATTCCTGTAATTCCACCATTTTTCTGAATTTTTCTGAGCTTTTTACCAAACTGTCAAAATCACCAGAGGCTATGATTTTACCCTTATCCAGAAGATAAATCATATCCACATTTTTTATCGTAGAAAGCCTATGGGCAATGATGATAAGGGTAGTCTGCCCTTGTAGCAGGTCGATGTTGTTTTTGATGTGTCTTTCGGTTTCTGTATCCAGCGCAGAAGTTGCCTCATCTAGTATTAGCAGTTCCACGTCTTTATAAAGTTCCCTTGCGATAGAAATTCTTTGTTTCTGACCACCAGAAATTAGGATACCATTGTTCCCAAGCTGGGTGTTTTCCTTTTCTGGAAGTTCATTAACAAATTCGGATAAAGAAACTTTTTCAATAGTTTGTTTGAATTTTTCCTTGTTTTCTTCGGATTTTTCTTGCCAAAAGGTGACATTATTAAATATAGAATCATTGAATATCACGGCTTCTTGCGTGATGTAGCCGAGATGGTTTCGGAAAGAATTAAGATTAGTTTTATACAGAGATTTTCCATCAATGATTATTTCCCCATCATCAGGCATTTGTAGTCCAGATATGATGTTAGCAAGAGTCGTTTTTCCAGCTCCACTTTCTCCAACAAAGGCCACAGAAGAATTTTTCTTTATAGAAAAACTTATATTATCAATGGCTTTTTTCCCTCTGAATGACAATGAAATATTCTTAATGCAGATATCATCAATATTTTCAATATTTTCTTGATAGTGAAGAGGCTCTTTATAATGCTTAAAATCAGCCAATAACCTCTCAAAAGAATCAATTCCGGAAGAGTTGGATAAAAATGTATTCCAAGAATTCTGCATACTCACCAAATGTCCTAACGCTCTGTAAAACAGTAGTAAACTCAAAAGAATGGAAGAAAAAGATTCCCCCAAATAAGAGGTTTGTACGATAATCACCCCTGTGATGATGACAATCGTAAAAGGCTCTCTGAGGCTTTCTCCAATGGATGAAATTTTGCCTACTCCCAGATTGATTTTTTCTTGTTCACCTATGTTATCCACTAGTTTTTTTGAAAATAACCGATAGTGGTTAGTGGCCTTTAAATACTTAAAATTATGAAGAATCTGTATCAAAACCGCATTGAAACTATTTCCTTTACTAGAAAGCAGTGTGGCTTTTTCCTTGGTATAGTTGTTAATATATTTATAAAATAAATTGGACAAAGAACCTCCAATCGCCACCAAAATAGCAAACTGCCAATTAGCAATAAAAGCAAGGAAAATATAAGTGGCAAGCATAATAATATGCTGTAAATAAACGAAGAAACTCATCAGTGCCCCGATTACTTTTCCCAATTCACCGACCATCGTGTTTTGGATGCGCCCAGCTTCTAATTTTGTAAATCCAGAATAAGAAAGTTCATTAAGGTTTTCTATCAAGTTGAGCCTTAGTAAACTTACAGATTTTACTCTTATTTTTATAAAATAAACACTTCTCAGATAGTAGAAAATTCCCTTTATTGAGAAAACGATAACCATGAATAACAAGGCATTTGCAAGATTTACACTTACACCAGTAAAATCAAATAAATTGACAATGAAATTTATAACATCTGAGTTTTCATCTCCTGTATTAGTATTTATTCCAGATGCAATTCCCAGTAATGGGATGAACATAGCAAGTCCCAAACCATCCAATAGCCCCACTAACAAGTTCACCAAAATATAGCCATACATATGCCATCCCGCAATGTTTCTGAAATAAGAAAAATATTTTAGTAAAGAGGTATTTTTGCTGTTCATATATCTATTTTTGAAGTGCAGTAATCACAGAATTTCATGATTTTTAAAATGAAAAAATATGATTGCATTTCGCAGGGCAAATTTAAAGAAAATTATCCAGATTATCCGTAAAAATCTTATGCTCCACTTTTTCCTGCTGCTGGATGATTTTCTCTTGTATTTGTTTTAGGAAAAATTGGTATTTAGGGCTGTTTTTGTCCTTTGAGCGATGCTCCAGAGCTTGTTTTATTCTAAGGTTTTCATTGGAAAATCTATCGGCTTCATCAGAAAAATAAGCCTTTTTGAATTTTTCCCAAATGTACTGAACGGTCTGTTCACTCGGATGGATGAGGTCTTCCTTGTAGAATCTGTAATCGCGAAGGTCATCCATAACGATTTCATACACAGGGATATAATGGCAGTTTTCGTGCTGTTTTACAACTTCGTGAATTGCACAGAGTAGTTTGGCCTTACTTAGATTATTTTCGCTAAAACCATCTTTGGTATGGCGTACAGGGCTTAATGTAAAAAGAAACTGAGCCCCTTTTGGGCAGATTTTTTTTAGAATGTGGCAGGTTTCAGCTATTGAATTTACCAATTCTTCATGGGTTAGAAGGCGTTTATTAAATTTTGTTTGTGGAATTTTGTGGCAATTCGCTACAAAAATATTTTTGGATAAATGCTCATAAACGAAAGCTGTTCCATAGGTGATGATTACCCAGTTGCTTCGTTTTAGAAAATCGTGCGCAAGGTTTATTTTTTGATTGATTTTCCTGAGTGTTTCTTCTTGATTATCAGAACTAAACGAGGTATGATGATTAAAACTCAAATATTCTCCTTGATGAAAATCTAAATTTTCTTCTGTGTAAATTTTATTTTCAAAAATTTCTTGAATGCTGTTTTTCACAGCCCAAGGGTTGAAAAGCGTCCCAAAAGGATTGTTCAGCGTTTGGAACTGGCTGTTAGCTAGTTTTACAGAAATTTCCGTTGCAAAACATGACCCTATCGAAAACAAAGAATCCGAAATTTGAATTTTTTTTTCAGAAATCGGAATTTCTACCTCGGTACGAAATTTCATAGACAAGATTTAAATATTTCTTTTTAATAAATAATCCGCCAGAGCCAAGAAAGACTCTTTTTTCTCTGCATTTAGACTGGTCTGGTTTAGATATTTTTGAGCTGTATTGTGGTGCTCCTGCACGAGTTTTAATGTGATTTCATCCGCCTTTGTATCGAGGAAAATTTTAGAAACAGCATCTATTTTCTCTTGGCTTTCATCTTTTTGGGAATACCAGTTTTGGAGTTCCTTTTTTTGTTTTTCATCTGCTTTTTCTAGCGCAGTGAGGTATAAAACAGTTTTCTTATTTTCACAAATATCACCTGCTTGTTTTTTTCCAAAATCACCCTGATTTCCAAGTACATCCAGATAATCATCCATCATCTGGAATGCAATTCCAAGGTGAATCCCAAACTGATAGAGAGCCTCAGCATCCTGCTCTGGGCATTCAGCAATGAAAGCACCTATTTTTAGCGCTGTAGCACTCAGTATGCCAGTTTTATAAGTAATCATCTGGATATACTCATCAAAACTTACATCATCTCTTTTTTCAAAATTCATGTCCATTTGCTGTCCCTCACATATTTTCACTCCTGTATCGGAAAATAAATGAATACATTTTTTAAACAAAACAGGTTCTAAATCCTCGAAAAACTGATAAGATTTGATAAGCAGGGCATCGCCAGAGAGTATGCCTGTATTGATGCCGTGTATAGCATGAATAGTAGGTTTTCCTCTTCTCAGAGGTGCGTCATCCATTATATCATCATGAATCAGCGTGAAATTATGAAAAAGTTCTATTGCTAGAGCTGGTTTTATTGCAGTGTTTATATCTCCTCCAAATGTATCCGCTGCCATCAGTGTAAGCATAGGGCGGAGGCGTTTTCCTCCATTTGCTATGATGTAGTTGATGGGCTGATACAGCTCAAAGGGAGTTTCTTCGAATTTGTGTTTTTCTATACTTTCAGAAATTAAATTGATGTATTTTTCAGCAAAATGCATGATGAAATTGTTTTCAGCAAATTTAAATTTTTAAAATGAAAATAAGCCCAAAAAACCACCAATTTTTCTGATAAATTGGTGGTTTAATTCTTTTATCTTTTGGGAGAATTTTAGAACATATTTACGATGATGTAGGTAATTCCAGCTACTATCGCACTGATAGGAATTGTCAGAACCCAAGCCCATAGAAGGCTTACAGTAATACCCCATCTTACGGCAGAGATTCTTTTAGTAAGACCAACACCTATGATGGAGCCCGTGATAGTGTGGGTAGTAGAAACAGGAACTCCTAGATGGTCAGTGATGAAAAGAGTCACAGCACCAGCAGATTCTGCACTTACACCTTCTAATGAAGTTACTTTCGTGATTTTAGTTCCCATCGTTTTTACGATTTTCCATCCGCCACTCATTGTACCTAAACCGATAGCAATATGCGCCGCCAAAGGAACCCACATGAAATGTTCCGTAAAGTATTTAAATCTATCAGGAGCATTGATGTAGTCAGGGTCTCCTATACTTACATAGTGATAAATAACCGCTGCACCGATGATTCCCATGATTTTCTGAGCGTCATTCAGCCCGTGTCCTAGACTGAATAGGGCAGAAGAAACAAGTTGTAGCCTTTTGAATGCTGTTTCAGCTTTATGAGGATTGGATTTTTTACAAATATTTACAATGATAAGCGTGATAATCACAGAAACAAACATCCCTATGAAAGGCGCTAGGAAAATAAATAAGAATATTGGGATGACTTTGTCATATTTTACCACATCTTGTGTGAATAGTTTTTCAAAAGATAATTTGAGTAGTTCAAAAAACGAAGCATTGTCATTTAACTCTCTAAATTCAACATAATTCCCATGAAGAGCGTGCATTAGCGCGGCACCAAGAAACCCACCTATAAGTGTATGTGACGAAGAGGATGGGATACCAAGCCACCAAGTCAGTAAATTCCACGCAATAGCAGCGAAAAGTCCAGAGACGATAACTTCAAGGTTGATAAAATCCTCGCTTACCGTTTTAGCAATAGTGTTCCCAATATTAAAAGACTGCGTGATATAAGCAGCAATGAAAAAAGCTGCAAAATTCCAAAAAGCCGCCCACAAAACCGCTTGAAAAGGCGTAAGAACCTTCGTGGAAACAATGGTAGCAATGGAGTTAGCCGCATCATGAAACCCATTGATGTAGTCAAAAATAAGGGCTAGTCCAATGATTGCTATGAGAAGTACAGGAAGTTCCATACTTTATTTTTTAGTTAGAGTTAGAAATTAAGCGTATTTGATGATGATGCTGCTCATTACACCAGCTACTTCTTCCGCCTTGTCAGTTACCTCTTCTAGGTAGTTCAGCACCTGCTGTACTTTGATGATGGTAATAGGGTCATTGGTTTCGAATAGCTTAATTAGAGCCGAACTTTGCACATCATCAGCAATGTTTTCTATACTATTGATTTTGATGCATGATTCTTTCACAGCATCTAAATCTTTAAAATCTTTAAGGTTGATGATAGCATTCTGAATCTCTATACATGCCTTTTGGATAAGAAGAGAAAATTCTTGGTAAGCCTTCGTTTCAGGGCTTTTGAATAGAAAAATATATCTAGTAGAAGCGTAGATATAGTCTGCTACATCATCCAGAGATGTTGCCAAAGACTGTATATCTTCTCTATCAAAAGGAGTGATGAAATTCTTACCCAGCTCCATATAAATTTGGTGCGTAAGGTCATCATTTTGATGTTCGAAATCGTGAATTTTCTTTAAGAAAGATTCATCATTTGCATCAAAATTCTGAATTCCATTATGAAAATACTCAGACATTTCTACTAGATTAGCCGCCACTTTTTCGAATAAAGTGAAAAAAACTGTGTCTTTCGGTTGAAATGCCTTAAAAATATTACCAATTCCCATGAGTTCTAATGTATAAATTTTTCGGTTACAAATATAAACTTAATTTTACTTTCACAAAATAAAAAACCTATAAATGCACTAATCTAAAATACATTTATAGGGAATTATTTAGTTCGCTACTTCTGCGCGCATTTCTTTTCCTTTGAATTTCATCGCGGCAATGTTATTGAGGATATCTTTCTCAAAAGATTTTTCCACCTCAAAGAAAGAGAACTTCTCTAAAACTTCTATATCTCCGATATCAGCTCGTTTTTTAGATTTTTTTGTAGCTTGGTTGATGATGTCCAGAACATCAGTTTTCTTTAACTTATCTCTTTTTCCTAAATTAAAGAAAAATCTCACCATGTTTTCATTGTTTTTTCTAGACTTTCTGCCACCTCTGTCTCTGTCTCTATCTCGGTCTCTTCCTCTTCGGTCTCTTCTGCTTTCTCTGGTTTCAGATTCTGCTTTTAGTTTCTGAGTTGCCAAATCATTATTATTTTGATAATAAAGAGCCAAATCTTTCAGCTGGAATTGAAGTAATTGGTGTACCAATTCTTCTTTGGAGAAATTAGAAAGGTCTGGGATAAGGCTGTCATCAAAGTCAAAGAAATCCTCGTGCTCTGTGAAAAGCTGCTCGAAAACTCCCGCTACTTGAGCCTTTATGATGTCTTCTCCTTTTGGAATTTGTTTTTCTACAATTTCTATTTTTGTTTGACCTTTGATTTGGCTTAGCTTTCTGGTTTCCTCTGGTTTTATCAAAGCCATAGAGATACCATCTTTCCCAGCACGCCCTGTTCTTCCACTTCTGTGTACGAAAACTTCTGGGTCATCAGGAAGTGAATAGTGGATTACATGGGTAAGGCTGTTCACATCAAGCCCTCTGGCAGCAACATCCGTAGCAACTAGAATATCAATATTTTTCAGTCTGAATTTCTTCATTACCGTGTCTCTCTGCGCTTGTGAGAGGTCACCATGAAGAGCATCAGCAGCATAGCCGTTTTGCATTAGGAAATCAGCCACATCCTGAGTTTCCATTTTAGTTCGGCAGAAAATGATAGAATACTGATTTGGATTCGCATCTATCAGTCTTTTTAGGGCTTCTTTTTTCTGACGGTAGTTTACCACATAATATTCATGTTTTATGTTTTTCTTAACCGCGTTTATAGAGCCCACTGAAATACGATGAGGATTGGTAAGATAATTTTTAGAAATTTTCTCCACTTCCTTGTTCATCGTAGCTGAAAATAGTAGTGTTTGTTTGGTCTCAGGAGTTTCAGAAAGTATAGTTTCTAAGTCATCCTTGAAGCCCATGGACAGCATTTCATCGGCTTCATCCAGCACCAGCCAATGGATTTGAGAGAAGTCCAAAGCTTTTCTGTTGATTAAGTCAATAACCCTTCCAGGTGTTCCCACGATGATTTGAGGTTTTTCTCTCAAATTTCGGATTTGGTCTGTGATGCTGCTTCCACCATATACTGCTGTAGTTTTCACATTCGGCAAATATTTGGTGTAGTTTTTAATGTCTTTGGCAATTTGTAACGCCAATTCCCTCGTTGGGGCCAATACCAAAAGCTGTATTTTACGGCTGGTATCATCTATCATATCCAAAATAGGTAAAGAAAACGCCGCTGTTTTCCCCGTTCCTGTCTGTGCCAGAGCAATAAGGTCTCTGATGTCCGATAAAATGAAAGGAATGGTTTGTTTTTGGATCTCCGTAGGGCTTTCATAGCCCAATTCGCCAACTGCCTTGATGATGTCAGGACTTAAATTGGACTCGCTAAATAAATTCATTAAGTTTTTTAAAATTTCGGCAAAGATACATTTTTTATTTTTAATGATAAAAATCACATAATGAAATGAAAGAACCAAAAGTTTTTGGCATTAAATTTTCATTTTTGAAAACAAATTTGATGAAATGAAAAAATATTTATTATTAGCCTTTTTAGGTTTATGTTCGGTTGTTTATGCGCAAGATATTAGGGTAACAAAATTTAGAAACGAAGTAAATATAAGTAGGAGAAATACCACTGATAGAGGTGTTTTCCGTAATAGAAATATGTATGGAGACGGCAGACAGGCGCAGCTGTGGCTTAGGGTTTTCGCTGAAGGGCGATTTCGGGTAGAAGTAGGAGGACAGATGATGGAAAATTCTACAGGAAGGTATCGCTTCTTTGATTTGAATAGAGGAATACAGATGCTGTCAATCTATGAAAAAGGAAATATCTTGGTGTATAGGACACAGGTGGAATTGGGGGAAAATACTAGGTTGCTGTTAGATTTTGACGGCTATGACCTTTATCTTTTTGGTGAAGAAAATATTGATGACAATGGTATCCAAGTTTATCCAAATATCGGTGGATATAAACCAATGATGAGTAATGAGGAGTTTGGGCAGTTTTATAGAAGTTATGCAGGAAAGCCTTTTGATAAAGATAAAATGGAAACTTTCTATGTCGCACAAAAAGGAATGAATTTTACCACTCATCAGATAGTTCAAATGGTGAAAGTGCTTTCCTTTGATGATAATCGTTTAGAGCTCGCAAAAACAGCATATGACAACTGCGTAGACCGAGAAAATTATTATAAAGTGGTGGATGCTATGACTTATAGTTCGACCAAAGAAAAACTGAGAGAATATATTCTAAAAAGATAAAATTTAGAGAATATTTCTAAGAATCCAAAAAGAAATAACAATAAATAAAACAATGTAAGTGGCATGAAGACCAAAGAGTCTTCTTCGCCATTTTAGAAAAATAGGATTTTGTTTGTCTTTATAGATATTAAATAAAAATCCAGTGATGATGTAGGGAATAGACACTACCAGAAGTATATTTTCTCTGAAAGCTTTGCCTATATTTAGGTTTAATAAATGATGGACAGCTCTCTGTGAACCACATCCTGCACAATCATACCCAGTAGCTACTTTGAATGGGCATTTTGGAAAAAATATACTATCTAATGGGTTGTAGGTCTTGTATACTAAAATAAGTATAGAAATAAACAAAAGACCTACAATCCATTTAGTAATAGTTTTAAGATGCCATTCCACTTATAACAGCAAGTAATATAAATAGGAAATATAATACAATAATAGCTAATCCAGCGAATAGACCATACATTGTCCATTTTTTAGCGTCAGCAGCAGCTTTGTTAGCTCCTGCAATGTCTCCCGCTAGGAATAGCCCTTCTACTTTAGAAGCATTGATAATTCCAGCAATTCCAAGTGGTAAACAGCAAAACAAAGTAACCAAAATAGATTCTACCAACCAGTTTTTAGGTGGCGTGTTAAATTCTGTAGGGTTTTGATAATTTGTAGGTTCCATATAATTTATAGTGTATTTATTGGCGGCAAATATAATCTTTTACCACTAAATAAAAAATAAAATTATATTTTATTTATAATGATAAAAAATCCCAAAGTCAGAGGGTGTCCATAGGGCTGCCTTTTGTCCAGCAGTTTTTAGTCCATTATTCGCCCAAGTGTTGCAGGTCTGCATGAAATTGTAGCTTTCTTTAGCATCGTAGAAGGCATCATTTTTTCCATAAACAGCATCCGTTTTTATTAAAATGAAATTGCCGTTTTCATCTTGTCTGAACTGGTTTTTGATGAATTTAACCAAATTGCTGTATTGCTTTTCGGTCAGCATTATTTTCTTGCAGTCATCATTTTCCTGCATTTTATCGTAGAAAGTGCAGTGCATGGCAGATTCACTCATCCAGAAAGCGGCTTTTATCGCTGTAGAAACCTTTAAATCAGCCCAAGTGGGTGTATCTAGATAAAATCCCTTATCTCCCCAGCCGATGCCCACATAGGTAAAATCAGTTCTTTTGGAAAGGGTATTTTCAAAAGGAATCTGCTGGCTCCAGTCCATAACTTCCGTTTTGATGGGAACCACCAAATCCGTATGCATCCCATTGGTATAGATATACATAGGAATGGTTTTCGGGTCGGAGGTTTCTTCGGCAGGAACTTTTATCAAAGGAAGCACAAGCCCCAGAACAATATACAAAACCACTATCCCCAGAAGAACGCCAATAGTTTTTAAAATGAAAACAAACGCCTTTTTCATCAAAAGTTTTTTAGAAAATTATTCCAAATTTCCCATGATTTCTTCCCATTCTTTCATGATTTCTGCCAGCTCTTCTTTCAGTTGGTTGTATTTTTTCAGTTCTTCATCGGTAGGATTAGTTTTACTGAAAATTTCTTCTAAACCAGCGATTTCTGCTTCATAATCGGCAATTTTCTCTTCTGCTTTTTTGAGTTTATTTTGCAGGTTTTTCTGTTCTTTGCTGATGAAAGTGTTTTTTGCAGGTTCAGCTTTTACGGGCTCGGCTTTCTCTTTTATTTCAGGCTTTTCGCTTAGTTTCGCTTTTTCTATGGAAACTTCGCGGATGCTTTCTTTTTGGCGGTAATCCAAATATTCATCAATATTACCCAAAAATTCTTTCATCTGTCCATCTCGGAATTCAAAAATCTTGTCGCAGAGCCCTTGCAGGAATTCTCGGTCGTGAGAAATCACGATGAGCGTCCCCTCAAAGTTCTGAAGCGCCAGTTTGATAATTTCCTTGGACTGGATATCCAAATGGTTGGTCGGCTCGTCCATGATGAGCGTATTAAATGGGCGAAGAAGTAGCTTGCACAGCGCTAGTCGGTTTCTTTCTCCCCCAGAAAGCACTTTTGTCTTTTTGCTTACGGCATCTCCTTGGAAAAGGAAGCTTCCCAAAAGATCTCTTACGCGCGGGCGGGTCTCCTCTGTGGCAGCATCTTCGGCTTCTTGGAGAACGGTTTTATTAGGGTCTAGGACTTCTTCTTGGTTTTGAGCAAAATACCCAATGTTCACATTATGCCCCAATGTCCAGCTTCCTGTATAATCTTTGGTTACGCCTGCAAGTATCTTTGCGAGGGTAGTTTTCCCTTGTCCGTTTTGTCCCAAAAGGGCGATTTTTTCTCCCCTTTGAACGAAGAAATTCACATGGTCAAAAACCTGCTTGTTGCCATAGGCTTTTCCTAAATTTTCAGCTTCGAAGATGACTTTCCCAGGCGTGATGCTCGGTTGGAAACGAATATTGAATTTAGAAACATCCTCATTGTCTATTTCTATTCGCTCTATTTTTTCTAATTTTTTAATCAAAGACTGAGCAAAACTTGCCTTTGTAGCCGAAGCACGGAAGCGATTGATATTGTCCTCCATTTGTTTGATTTCGGCATCTTGGTTTTTCTTCGCCTGCTCTAGTTTTTCTCTTCGCTCTTTGTTTAGTTCAAGGTATTTGGTGTAGTTGGCTTTATAATCGTCAATTTTTTTATTATTGATGTCAAAAGTTCGGTTGCAGACAGCGGTCATAAACTGTTTGTCGTGGCTCACGAGAACGATAGCGCCAGGGTAGTCTTTCAAGAAGTTTTCCAGCCAAATGATAGATTCCATATCGAGGTGGTTGGTAGGCTCATCCAGTAGCATCAAGTCGTTCTTTTGGAGGAGAAGTTTGGCTAATTCTATTCTCATTCGCCAGCCGCCAGAGAATTCATCAGTGATTTTATTAAAATCCTCCGCCTTAAATCCCAGCCCAAGCAGTACTTTTTCTACATCTCCTTCTAGGTTGTAGGCATCGTGGTGGTGCAGAAGGTCGTTTAGCTCCGTCATTCTCTCGATGAGGTCATGGTAGGCTTGGCTCTCGTAATCCGTGCGGGTAGCGAGCTGATGATTAACCTCGTCCAGCTCTGCTTTCATGGCGTTTATCTTCTCAAAAGCCTGCATGGTCTCTTCCCAAACAGTTCTTCCTTTCACAAAATCCAAATCTTGTTTAAGGAAGCCAATGGTGATGTTTCCCTCGGGAATCACATTTCCTTCATAGAAACTGATTTCGCCCGAAAGCATCTTTAATAGTGTAGATTTCCCAGCGCCGTTTTTCCCGACTAAGCCTATTTTGTCTTCTCTTTTAATCGTAAAATTCACATTTTGAAACAAATAGTTCCCTGAATGATGTAATCCTAATCCCTGAACTGAAAGCATATTTTATGTAAAAAGTTTTTAAAAATAATCGGCAAAAATAGTGAATTTATCTTATTCCTCTCTTTTGAGTTTATGTTTTTGGTTATTGAGGCGAGTTTTTTGCTTTAGATTTTGAAATAAATTTGGATAAAAAATCAGTTTTTAGCCTAAAAAACACTAAATTAGCCAAGAGAAATTCAAATAAATTGAAAGTATGAAAGCTAGATTTTTAAAAATAGGATTTGTTCTATTGTTTTTATTTTCAGTGTTTTATGATATGAGGGCAAGTGACTGCTACCGCTACCATACAAGGTTGGAAACCAGTGTAAAAGTGGAAAATGGCAAGGTGTTTTTGGTGAATATTATAAAAGACCCTAATGGAATAAGTGTTGTTTCTTATGGGAAAAAACTATTGGAAGGAGTTTCGCCGAAAGATGCACGATTTGTCAGTATTAATGGTGATTATACGATAGTTGCGGATGCTTATTTTTACTATGTTTTTCCTGATAGTGAGGTTATTTTTGAAAAGTATAAAAGCACGAAAATCATTGAAAATAAGAAAGTTACCAAGGTGATGGATGGTAATTTGTTCTTAATCAGTGGTGTGTGGCATTATTTAGATTTTAATATTTATAGTAATGAGTTTAAGTTTGTTCCCATTCCTGAATTTCCTGTAAATCCTGTTGTTTTGGCTTCTGGATACAGATCGAATGATGGATATTTCTACATTATGAAAGATGATAAAAAGGTGTATTCTTATCGTGTAGATCAGAAAAAAATGCAGGATTACCCAAATTTAGACCCTAAAACTACTCAGATTTTTAAAGAAAACGATACTAAGTTTTTCCTTTACGATGAAGATACTTTCTATTTGGTGGATTTCCCAGTTTTTACCAATGTTACGGCAGAATTTAGAAAGCAGGATTTTGATGGTAATTTTAATAACTTGAAAGTCAGACAGATATGGTTAGGGCATTGTCTTGATTTTGGTAACGAGGGAGGGATTTGGTTTTACTCCTTGGCTTCGCTTAAGGGTATAGG
>CAUQMH010000027.1:0-17934 GCA_963519075.1 uncultured Flavobacteriaceae bacterium | reverse complement strand
ATTAAAAAACTAAATGATAAAACATTTATAGATGAGCAAAATAAACTTTTAGAGTAGTTTTTCCAAATCAAAAATAATATGGAAAAAAACAGCGAGAATTTGCCACATTCTCGCTGTTTTTGTTATTTAGCCCTTTTTAGTTCCCTGTTAAGATACCAAATAGCTTTTTCCAAATCCTCCCTAAACTTTGCTGGGTCTTTCTTTCCTGCTCGGCTGATGTATTTCACAGCGTTTCCGAGGTGGAAATTCAAATTTTGGTCTTCAATAAAGTCTATTACTTCAATCCTCCCAGTGTTGTAATGGCTTGGGTGATTTACTCTTTCTTCTTCAAATGCTGAATCGTTCATAATTTACTTATTTAAATGTTCAAATCTTAATCCTCTTGCGTAGGTTTGGAAATTCATTTCTCTATGTTGAGAGTTTTTAAGGCTGTCAAAACTATCATCCTGCCACTGGAAGATGAGGTTTTTGGGCAAATCGTTGTCTATATCGTAGATTACATCTCTCGTTGTGAATAGATAGTCTCCAAAGCATAAAAGCCCCATTAAATCATCTCCTACGGCATAGTCAAAGAACACTTCGTGTTTCTCCTCAAACAATCTGATGTATTCTTTCAGAATATCATCTAATTTTTCCCTTATTTTCATCACTAAATAAAAAATCAACTAAATATATTAATACAAATATTAAATTTAAAAATCCAAAAAGAATAGTGTAGGCTTCTCTACTTTCCTTATTCCATTTCAATAAATTGAATGACAAGTTGAATATAGAAACACTTAAATAGCATATGATATTGGTTATTATAATTACTATTATAAATTTTCTCATAATCCTAAAACTTTTATTTGTTCTTCCATGAATGGTTCAAATGTATTATAAGCATCTCCACTTTCAGTAGCAAAGTAGGTTTCATCATTGCTGACTTTAAACGAACTTAGCCTGCCCACCACGAAATCATTGTTGTTGGACACATCCGTAAACTTACCCCACTTACCAATATAATCATTATAATTAATTGGCGGTCTTTCTTGGCTAAATCCTCCATTGATAAGGTCGTATTCTGTGAAAGACAATCTTGGTGTTAAATCTGTATGTTCATATTTACCATCTTTTGTAAAATATATAGTTTTTTTAGTAGAATCAAAATTTACTTTAACAATATATAATCCTGATTTAAACACATCAGTTACATCTCCCCATCCCCATAAAACATCAAAAACTCTGTCTCCTACTTTAAATATTTGTTTTTCCATCTTTATAAATCTTAATTAACCTTTTTAACAGTTCTTCTCTTGCTTCTTCATATGTTTTAGGAAGTAACTCATCTCTAAGATTCTTCTCTGAATAAATTACAACTCCATATTTAATATAATATATGTATCTTTCAGGAAAAGATTCTTTATCAATGTAGGAGAAATACCCCTTATCTCTAAACCAAGCAAACACTTGTTCGTAAGCGAATAACGGACAGTATTCGTCTCGATGAGATAAGAAATGACGGAAATAATTACATCTATAATGAAACTCCCATGTCGGCTCTATGATTTCTTTACTCTTATATTCGTAAAGTTTTACTATTTTTTCATCATCTTCGTCAAATCCTATTTCTTTAAGTTCTTTCGCTATTTCTATTGGAACTAAAAATTCTTCGTAGTCTGTCATAATAATGGTTTTGCTGTTTCTATTAAATCTCTGAAGTTTTCTAAAAATTTATCTCTAAGTTCTTCTGTTTTAAAAGTCAATAAATGTCTTGATATAGCGTGTGTATTAGCAGAAATTTTATCGAAAAGAATTTCATTATCTGGATGGATGTAAATAATAAATTTATTCTGTACTCTATTTTCCCAATCAGGCTTCCAGCCATCATTATACCTATCTCTTAACTGGCACAGTTGTGCAAGTGCTACACATGCTTCGGCTTCTTCTTTGGTAGGAAAAAGGTTCCTATTTTTACTTGTTGTAAAACAATTTCCAAATTCATGAACCCCACTGCCATTTTCCACAAACCAACCTTTAATCAAGTGTAATTCCTCCCAACTCTTCGGAAGTTTTCTTTCTTCCTTCTTAAAAACAATCTTCTCAAAAGTTGAATTTTCTTTGTCAATTTCGTAGCCCTCTGGCACTTGTATTTTCATTTCTTTTGTTTCCATAAAATCTTATTTATTTAATTCTGGGTTATCATGAATATTTCCAATTATCACGCATTTTTCACAAGTTAAATATAATCCTAAATAAATATCGTTTTTAGAATCATTTAATGCAAAGCCGTCTCCTATCCATTCTACGGTATATAAAAGCCTTTCTGTTCCTACAACCTCCTTTAAAATATCTCCTTCATAAATATCGTTACCCAAGCTATCTTTAAGCCCTGTAAATTGACCTACTGTTTCAGGAATTACCTCTATAAACCCACCTAAAAGCATTTCTTTGTTTCTTTTCATTTCTTCATCATCAGGAACAGAAGACATACACCATTCGGGCATAATGCAAGGTATTCGGTTATATATGTAGGCTAAATCTCCATAAATCCATTCTTTGGTTTCGGTTCTTTGACCTCTAAATTTTATTACTCTCATAATTGCTGCTTTAATGTTACTATTTAGTAAGTTACTTATTTGGCATATAAAGCCTTTACAGCGAACATACATGCCTCCTCTAACTTTGTTTGTGCGATAGAAATCAGTCTTTGCTTTTCTGCACTTGCTGGTGATGTGTTTTTGTCACCCCTTTGTTTTTCTAACATATTAATAATATCTGCCAAATCAGACCTTACATCTTCTACTAAATTTGGCTCTGTTTTTAGATTATCAATATTACATCTTATCTCTCCTATTGTTTTCATATTCAGTTATTTGCATTTATTTTATTTAATATTTTTACCAATTCATTAATTTTTTTCTCAGAAGATTCGTACATTTCCTTAATAGCTCTAAAGTTTTGTTTTTCTTCTTCTAATAATTCTTCTATATACGATTTTGCTTCTTTATGAGCTTCAAAATTTTTTAAATACTCCAAACGAATACTGCCTGAATCACCTTCTAACACGCTATTCGTTCCAAGCAAATTTAACAGACAAGGTAGTTTCCATTCAACAATGCTTTCCTTATTATTAACTGTCAAGGTCGTATTTTCCAATAAAAACATCGTACTATGATGAGTGATACTATTTCCAAGTGGAGACTTTAGAGACTCTACATAAAACGAGTCTAATCCCATGTTAATCAATTCCTTTTCAAAATCTTTTTGTAATTTATAAATAGTCAAGATAATATCTCTTACTTCTATATTGTTTATTTTCATATTTTTACTTCTTAAATTTCAAATTCCTGATAAACTCTTCCAGTATATCAAATTGCTTAGCATTGAGCTGAGGCATAATTTTCACGATGTTTTCCATTTTCTTCTCCCATACCTGCCTTACTAAATCATCTTCTTCGTTTTTTACAGCACTTTCATACATGCTGTTATTCATGAATATAACCGCCTTTCTTAAGTCCTCGACAAAGGGATATCCATTTAGCATCTTCATTTCTTCCAGTGCATCTACCAACTCAATCTGTAGGGCTACCGTGCAGTAGAACTGCGACATGATGGATTTTAATTTTACATGCTCCTCAATGGTAAGGCTTTCAATTCTTCTTGTCCTTACTTTCTTTTCGTATTTGGCTTCTTTTTTCAAGAGCTTTTTATGATATTCCGTAAGGTGTTGTCCTGCTGTATTCATGCTAAATGTTTGTTTACTTGTTCTTTACTTGGTTTATTTTTTATCTCCTTTTTGAATTGCTTGTAAGGGTCTTTCGCTTTGCAACTGCACAGGAACAGCACCAGCGCTATTAACTTTACTATTTTCATATTTCTCTAATTTTTCGGTTAATTCCTCTATTCGGTCTTCCAGCATCTTAATATCGCTGCTCCATGCTATAATCACAATGGCGATTGATAAGATTAGGATTGAAACTATTACTATCATTTTTTGTATCTCTTTTTTCGTTTATAATTGCTTGTTACTTCCTTGAAAATCTCCTCGTTCCATTCATAAGCCTTTGCAGAGCCCAAGATAATCTCATTCACTCGGCTTCGGTATTCCTTGTCCAGCCTTGTGAAATAAGAGCCTGTTCTCTCCAAGAATTTCTGTCGCAAATCCTTCACTTTAAGGTATCCCTCTGGAATATGGATTTCATTCCCTTTTGGCGTGTGTAAGCTGTAATCATTCAGCTTGTATACCGATTTGTCTAATTGTTCCTTTTTAGCGATAATTATCTTCTTCTCTCGTTCCCAAGAGGGTGAATATCCCATCGGCACAAACTTTACCTTTCGGTTTAGTTCTTTGGCTTTTTCAAGGATTTCTTTTTCGCTTAATCCTGCGTAGATTGTAGGCTTTTTAACTTTCTTGACTACCTCTTTCTTTTTAGGCTCATATTTTTCAATCAATTCTTGGAATAGTTTCTCATCCCATTCTTGAATTTGGTGTCTTCCGTATTTTTGAGGTGTCTTTACCGCCTGATAATCCACCAAAGCCATTTTGCCTTTTGATGGCTTTAATATCTTGGAAAACTTATCAAACAACTGGGTGGCGATGATGTAGCCTTGTGGAATCTCTCGCTGTTTGTATCCTTTCTTCTTGGCTGCCCTTATAGTGATGTGCTTATCTACCAACTCATCGAATAGGTTTTTGTCCCATTCTTGGATTACGCTCCTTCCAATTCTTTTGTATCCTTTAATCTTTTTGTAATCCCTTACGGCAGCCTCTGCTTTTTTATAGCTCAAATGTTTGAAAAACTCATCGAATAGGGAGGTGCTTGTGATGTATCCATCAGGTATTTCGGCTTTTTGTTTTGCTATATCCATATCCCCTTTGCTACTTTTACTTTTTTGTATCTTTTTCTCTGCTCCTTTCTCTGCTCCTCATAAGTTTTTATAAGGGCGTTTATATCTTTGCTTTTAGCAACCCTTTCAATCTGTTTTATTGGGTCTTTTTTTAGTTCTTCCAGTGTCATAATCTTTGTTTTTTAGAATGGAAATTCATCATCATCTTCTTGGAAGATTTCAGGCGTGGCTTCCATTTTTGGCATTGTGTATTCCTTTGGCTCTTCTTTGGTTATCCAGTTGGAATTGTCCCAAATTCTCTCTGCGCCATCGTTAAAATCCGTGAGATACCTGCCGTTATTGATGTTATACCAAAAATCCCATTGTCCTGTATCTCCCAGCGTTTTGTTTATCTTGGTTTTGCTTACCAGCACTGTTCCGTGTGAGAGGAATTTGCCGTCATCATCTTGGTTTCTTCGGATTGACATACAATAGTCAGGCATGTTCCAAAAGTCGGCAGAGCCTGAAATATCGTAAGGTGTTGGCATCTTAAATTTTCCATCGTTTCCCTTTGGCAGTTTCGTAGGGTGCGCCACCAAGAACAAGAGGCTGTCGGTTTTCTTGGTAAAAGAAATCATCTTCCCAAGCGCTTTCTTGATATACAGCCTTTCGTTATCGCTGTGGTTTGCTCCCTGTTCTATCCTGTTGAAAGGGTCTATCAGGAAAGCCTTACATCCTTTGGCTTTGGCTAAATATTCAAACCTTGCCAAAATATCATCTATGGTCATATCCTCGTGAGGCGCTACCCAGAAAACATTCTTGTTGAGGTATTCTTCACCTATTTCCTTTTCCGTTTCGGAAATCACTCCCTTTTTGTATTCTTTGCCGATGAACTTTGAGAAAACTCTCGCAAAGTGCGATGGCAAAGGCATACTTTCAGGCGTGTAGTAACCAATTCCCCAATGATACAACGCATTCAGTTTTGAGTAGATAAAATCCATAAATTCAGACTTTCCGCTCCCAGGTGTTCCAGTCACTACACCAAACCTTCCTGTCTGCCATCTTATCCTCTCATCAAGCCCCTCTACGCCTATTCTCAAACCTTGTGGTAGTCCGTTTTCAAAGTAAGCATCCAAGTCACTTTGGAAATCTTCCACCGCATAGACATTGCTTAACTTTAAAAATTTGGCGCTTTCCACAGCCTTACGGACACTTTCTACTCCCTCTGCGATTAACAACTCATTTGCATCTTTAAACTGCTTAAATGATATGCTTTTGCATTTTTCTATTCCAAGTCTGCGCGTAAGGTCGTTTTTGAGTTCCAAACCTTTCATGTCGTTGTCGGTTGCCAAAATGAAAGTTTCCACTTGGTTGAGGTCTTCAAGGCTGTTATCAAAGTATTCCATTCGCCCAGTAGATGCTCCATTTGGCACGCTGATAACATTTTCAAATCCTGCTTGGATTAGTGAAAGAGCATCCATTTCGCCCTCTACGATGATGATTTCCTTAAAGGTTTTCAGCGCATCGTAATTGAACCAAATCAGCTCTGCGCCTGAATGCAGCTTGAAATTCTTCTGTCCGTCTCGGTACTTCACATTGACCAGTTCGCCGTTACGGAAGTAGGGAAACACAATGCAGTTGGCTTTTTTCTCAATCTGCGGCAGCCATTCCTCCTTTTCGCCAATCTTCATTCGCAGCAGTGTTTTTTGCGATATTCCTCGCTTTTCAAACCACTTTACCAGCTTTTCGGAAAGTTTGGTGTAGTTTTCCCACTTTACCTCTGGCTTGGTGTAGATTTTCTTCTCAAAGGGAACATGCTTTACAAACCTCGCCTCGCAGTGGTTGCAGTAGCCGACTTCTTTTTCTGCGTTGTAGGAAAAACACTTGATGTTCTTTTTTCGCCTGTTTCTTGAACATTCAGGACAGACCGAATAGTTTTCTGCATTCCTGTTGATTTCAATCTCGTAGATGAGGTTTGTCGCCAGCGACATTATCATTTCTGTCATAATCCTGCGGTTTTAAAACATCGTTATTCTCGTTCCATCTCGTGCTATATGCCCACCTGACTGCTTGGTTTCTTTCTGCCTGTTCCCACTATTGCCATTGAAATCGTTTCTTGACCAAGTGCTTAACCTCCCTGCTGTACTCCAAGTTTTCTGCAACTGAAACTTCATCTTTCCCTTTTCGTTCGGCTCTGTCCAGTAGATAAAAAAGTCTTTAAGCATCTCCTTGCTGTATTTCTCGGAATGTAATTTCAATTCCTCTTTGAAATCCTGCTCGGTAAATTCCTTGAAAGATTTTTCTTTTTTTATATATTTTTTTTCTTCTTCATTTACATTATCATTTTCATTTACATTTTCATTGGGTTGTTTTTGGTTGTTCTTCGGTTGTTCTTCGGTTGTTTCTTGGTTGTTTTTTGGTTGTTCTTTTTCTTTCTTTGCATTTTGATTTCCCTTTGGAGCACCTCCTTTTAAACCATTGATGTATTTTTGATTGTTGGCTTCCAATTGTGGTTTTATCAGTTCCATTGCCATACTTACCATTTCACCACATTCAGCAGTTTCACCTGTTATTCCATACTCGATTATGGCAAGTGCTAACTCGGCTTGAATGTCCCTCTTTTTTATCGTTCTAATGGCTTTTAGAAATGAACTATAAAACACGAAGCTATCTCGTTCCATTTTTTATTGGTTTTAATGTTTTAAAGAACTTCTACTCTAAATCTTTAATGTTACACTGAAAGAGTTTTCAGTATTCTGTTTACTAAATCACATCATTTCATCTTATGCTGATGATTTTTACCTTCGTTCCTTTCTTGCTGTAAACTACCTTTTTAAAGCCTACATCTTTGTTTAGTGTAGCGTATTGTCCTGCTTTCATTAGTCTTTAACAAATTGCCCATCAATCATTTTTCCTTTTCTGCAACTTATAACCTTGTAAGCAGAGTGCAAACACTCCCAAATTTTAAGGTTAAATCTGTTGGCGATTTGGTTCAGCAAGAACAACATCATCTGAACTGCGTGGTATTTCTCAACTGAATCATTAGTGAACTTCTCCAACTGCATAAGTTTATTGCAGTTATCCAAAAGGAAATAAGGGTCTTGCTCTGTTCCTTTTGAGTCCGAAAGTTCTTCGCTGCCATTAGGAAAAAGCGTAATGCTCTTCATTTTGGCGTAGATTATCAAAGTAACTACCACATCGCCAATAGCATCTATTATCTCCTCCAAATTATCATCTTCTATTGCTGCGTGGAGTTCTGTAATCTCCTCCAGCGTTTTTAAAAGCTGTTTCATCGGTTTTCCATATTCCGGTATTCCTTGTTTGTCTGCCCAGTCCTCTACAAGTATTTTTAAATCAACCATTTTAAATTCCTTATTTTTTCTTTATAGTATTCTATTCTGTTTTTTAAAATCTTTTTTCCGTTTTCCGTTTTGCAATTATTATAATCGGCTTCTAAATCATTTTTTACCGAAGTAAATCCTTTATATAATTGTCTTTGCTTTTCGATTATCTTCTCCTTGTCAGTGATAACAGAAAACAAATCCCTTTCAAACTTTCTGTGTATTTCTGAACCTGTTTTCTCTACCAGTCCTGAATTTACCAACTCGTTTATCCTATTGCTCACTTGGTTTAAGTTCCAGCCTAAAACATCGGCTATATCATAAATTGATGAGTTAGGGTTTTCCGCAATAGCCTTATAAACTTCTCTTCTCCTTTCAGGTAGTTTTTCCTGAATCTCTGCAAATGCTTTTGTGGATGTTATAGACATAGTTTGTTAATTTAGAATGGTAAATCATCCTCTTCATCAATAGGTTGAGCAAGTTCAGGTTCGTTAGGATTACCTCCCCAAGTTCTTGTGTTGCCTAAAATTGGCAGTTTTTCCTGTTCTTCTTTACTCATCGCTTCATACACTTCTTTTGGAAGGCTTTGTTTAACTAAGTGGCTGTCTTCTTGTCCTTCTTTTGGGTTTTTGATTTCAAAGTGAGAAAGGTCTAAATACAATCCTTTTTCTCCAATAAATAGGTGGTTTTCTTTAATTGGAATGATTAGACAATCCACCATATTGCCATCTTTACCTTTTTTGTTCATTCTTGCGTGAATCAATCCTGCAAGATTTAGTTTTGTGCTTAAATTCGCCATGTTATAAATTGTATTTTAATAATGTTAATTCGTATTGATTGACTAAGACGCTTATAAAATCATCCATTCCCAGCGGAGGCAGTATATCAGTTATGATAAATTCCAAATCCTCCTTAAAAACCTCATGAAAGCGTTTTTGTCCCATTTTGCTGAAATTGATGCTTTCGTATTCTTTCACTTCTTTTTCTCCATTTTTATAAACAATCTCATATCTGCCTTGTAGTTCTTTCAGAAGTTTATAAAAGTGCTGCTTTGGGCATTTTTCCTGCATGTTTTCAGGGAGATTGTCCCAAACAAAACCGAGAATAGAAAAGTAAGCCTTATGCATTCTTTCATTACGATTATTGCTTATTTTAATGATGATGTTTTCGCCTTTGGGAATAGACTTTATTGTTTCCTCACTCTCTGTGTCGGTAGCAAACAACCCTGTTCCCATTCTTGAAACACTTATTATTTCTGTTTTCATTGTTTTCTTTTACTTGACCTTATAAAAGTTTTCTCTCTGTAAGATGCAGGGTAGATGAGTATTTCGCCTGTTTCTTCATCTGCTATATGCTTCGTTGTCTGTAACCACTTTCGCCTTGCTTCTATCTTCTTGTCTAATTCCTCTCTTTCTTTCTCCATCTGAAACAATTCTACATCTCCTGTTTTGGAGTAGTCCCAAGTTTTGCGGCTGCCTATTTCAAACCTTAAATCATTAAATCCAACTCCTTCTGCTCCGTATTTTTCTATCTCTTTTTCAAAATAGGCTTTCAACTCCTTGTCTTCGCTGATAGTTTCAAATGTTTTTTCAATGAGTTTTTTTTGATATAGAAACTTTCTGAAATCGTAGTCTCCATTTAGGATTTGGTCTTTTACCTGTTCAGCGAAGTTTTGCACTTGGTCGCTGGTGGAAGGCATCAACTCAATTACTGATATAGGTGTCATATTATGTGATGTTTAATGTTGCTAATTCTTTTTCAGTCTCTTTGGATACTTTGTATTTCTTTCTGATTTGGGCAAGTGTTAAGACTGAACCATTTTCTACTGCATTTACCAGCCCTTCCCACTCTGGCGAACCTACATTTAGCCATTTTTCAGGCGTGTTTTGTGTTTTTGCTGGCGCTTTGTTGCCTTTTGTTTGTTCGCCTTGTGCATCGGTGTCTTTGTCGGTCACCAGCCCAAGAATTGAGGATATTGCATATCTTCTTAAATAAGTAATCGCAGAGCCTAACACTTGGAAGTCATTCATTCCTTTCAAATCCACTTCTTGCGGTATATCTATCACGCTTTCCAGCGTTTCGCCTGATGCTATATGAAAGATTATTGTTCTGATAGATTTACCTTCTAATGGCTGTGTAAATCCAAGTCCGTGTTTCTTTAATAGTGGGTTTATCACTTCAAAGATTTTCGGCAGATCAGCATAAGTGTAGCCGAAACCTTGCGTGTCTTTGTGTATCACTGGAACTTCTTGCTGAAATTCTGAAATCGCTTTGAATATGTTTTGTTTATTTTCCATTTTAATTGATTTTTAAATTAAAAACAGCCCAGTGTTGCTTGTGTTTTCCAGTTTTCGGACAACTGGGCTGTGTTACCCTGTATTTGTTTGTTTTCTTGGTAGATTACTTGCAACAGGGAGTTTTTAAAATGCTGTCTGTTACCAGATTTCTAACATTTATTTTGTGTTAATTTCAAACAGCACTTGTTGTTTATCTTGTTGTAAATCGTTCTTTTATTTTTTTAAACTGCTCGGCAGTTGGCTTAAATTCTTCGCCTCTGTGTTCTCTGTAAACTTTGTTAAGAAACCTCAAGAAGGCTGTCAGCTCTTCGTAGTTCGTTTTCATCAGTTTTCATTAGGTTTTTATAATATCTTTCAACTCGGTCTCTTGCTGCCACGGCAAAGCAAAAGTCCTTCGTGTATCTTCTTGGCAGTGGGAAAACTCCATCTTCTGCCATGTTTTGCTTCATCACTTCTATTTTCTTTGTGAAGCCTTTATATAGTTCTACTGCTTTTATTGCTTTTTGCAGTCTTTCTAATTCTCTGTTTGCGTTCATCTTATTGTCTTTTTAAAAACCACCGCCCTGTTTAAGTTAATTTATGAATGAGTACAATGAAAAAGATTGTGGGCGGTGGAAAAATCAAATTATCTATTAAAAATTATCAGTATATGTATTCTAATTCTTCTTCTTTTTTACTTTCTATGAAGTCTTCAATGAACTTTGAGTGCTTTCCAAGGGGAGAGATTTCTTCGCCATCTCTTGTCAAAACCCATTCGCACTTGTTTCTGCTTACTTTTTCTTCTACGCACCATTGTCTGCCCAGTCCGTCGAAGAATAATTGAAACCACTCAAATTCGCTGTTATCGTAGTTTTCAAACCCTTGGATTTCTATCATTGCTTCTGCCACTTTGCATAAATCACAAGCTCTTGTTGTATTTTCAGCTATTTTTTGTAAATTTGCCATTGTTTTTAATGTTGTTTTCATTTTGAAAATAATTTTAAGTTAGTATTGCTCTCAGTTGCCGCTGGGGGCTTTTTATTTTTTTAATAATTCTAATGCTTTGTTTTTGTCTATGATTATTTTTTTGCCATTCTGAATAATTGCTTCATCTATTATCCCAGAACTTTTAACTTCCTGTGCCTTTGTTTTTCCGCAGTTTAGAAGTTTCGCCAAGCCATCTAAACCATACACAAGTTCTCTTTTGCTGTAATCTTCTCTGATAGGGGCGTTGTTCTTTACAATTTCGAACAATTCTAAAAACTCTCTCCCTGTCATCATTAGAATTTGCTTGTCTAAAATCTCGCTATTCATCTAATTCTATTTTTAGTTTTTTTACTTCTTCTTTTAGGAGTTCTTTGGCTTTTGCTCTGATACTTCTACCTAAATCAGAATCGGTTTTATAATTTAGAGCGTTGTCTATACTTTGCCTTGATATACCTTCAAATTCTTTATATAAAACCTCTCTATGAATAGTTCCGAGAGAAATTCTGTTATAATTTTTCTTTTTTCTTGTTCGTTTCATTTTTATTTCTAAATTTGTATTCGTTAATTTGATATTGCAAATATACACTAAAAAAAGTGCATAAAGCAAATTATTGCACACTTTTTTTAGTGTGTAAAATGTAACTAACTGAAAATCAACGAGAAAAATTTTAGTATGAAACAGAATAAATATGATGAATTACTAAAACTTTTATTAGATAGAAATGCGGAAGGTTCTATATATGTAGATGAAATAACCTCAAAATTTGGTATTACATTGAGGGAATTGGATAATATAATAGAATATATTAATGATAGAAAACAGCTTATATCAGTACACCCATACGGAAGAGCTTATATAGGAATTATTATAGGAATGGCAGGGGTCGTAAAGCAGTTTTTAGAAGATGGAGGATTTGAAAAAGAAAATGAAAATAAGAGATTAGAAGCGGAAATGCTAAAAACCCAAATAAAATATAATAAAGAAGCTACTAAAATAAGCTGGATAAGCCTTATGGTGGCTATATTGTCTTTACTTATCGCTCTTTACAATCTCTTTAATTCTTAATTTTCTGAGTTAATAAAAAGCCATACATCTTCTACATCTTTTGAGATAGGAATGACTGATGATATACGATGTTTCAAGCGTAATTCCGAAAAATATAGATATAAAAAAATTTTAAGAACCTTATCGGTAGTTTCTTTATCTGTATTGTTCTTTAATATTGTATCAAGGATAGAAATGTCCATAACCAAATTTTTTACAAAGATATGAAAGATAATGAAAATAACACTGAAAAAAGTGTATTAGACATTAGAAAGAAAAAATCAATTGAAAGGTTGAATTTTATATTGGAGGATTTGGGTTTAGAAAACATCAATCAGTTTTCTGAAAAAATGGGGTATACAAGACCTGAAAAATTGTATAAAGTAATGAGGGGAGAAAACGCTATAAGTAAAAATTTAGCGAAAGAAATAAATAGTAAATTCCCTCAATACAGTGAAGAATGGCTCTTAACAGGGGAGGGCAAAATGCTGAAAGAAGAAAAGAAATATGTAGAGGAGGTTTCGCCAATACCTTATGAAAACTATATGGAAGTAGAATATGCCGACCTTTCTACTGTTGCTGGAAGATTAGGAGGATACAACCCTGCCACGCTCCCAGAGATGAAAAGAAGACTAATCCCAAAAGAATTTGATAGAGGAAACTACCTTGTTGTTCGTGTGGATGGCGACTCTATGGATGATGGAACAAGTATCTCAATCCCTGATGGAACAGAAATACTGATAAAAGAATATCATTTAGAAAACGGAGAAAAACTGCCTATTAGAGGAAATCTGTTTGTAATCGTATCCACAGAGGGAACAGTATTTAAGCAAATCATAGAGCATAACACAGAAGAAGGCTACATCATTTGCCATTCCTATAATCAAAAATATAAAGATTATAAGATAAACCTGTCCGAAGTGTTACAGATATTCATTTATAGAAAAATAGTGTCTTTTAGACCATCAATACCTGAAATAAATAGATAACACACAAAAACACACAATATGGAATTAAAAGGATTTTTGAACCTGCCGTTTGGCTGTGACAAGGAGGCGGTTATCAAGGAGATAGAAGAAAACAGAAAAGGTCGCCATTACGAGAACGAGGATACTGAAGATCGCATGTATTTCAGTCGGTTTTTCATAGCAAACAGAAAGGTAGATAATTCTTGTTTTTATTTTATAGACAATAAGCTTTGCCGAGTAAGAATAACATTTGACTATAATAATAACATTTATAAAGCCTTGGAACTTTACAACATGATAAAGGAAGAAATAAGTAACAAATACTATGTTTCTGACAATGATTATGTAAAATACACGCCGCCTGCTTACGAAGATGATGATTTTGACACTATGCATGAAAACAGTGTGAGAAAAGGACTGATAGAATACGCCTGTTACTGGAATTTCCCAAGTGAATACGATGAAGATAACTATATTATTTTAAGAATGATGTCTGATTTATCCATTCAAATAAACTATGAACACGGACACCTGAATGGGAAATATATCAAAAGTAAACAATTGGAATGGTAGATTAAAACTATGCTCAAATATTCTGTAAAATTTTCCTTGAAAAACCAAAACTTGAACGAGGAACAACCGCTGCGTCTTCGTGTGTCTTTTCATTCCCAGCGAGTAGAACTATACACGGGGATTAAATGTAAACCTGATGAGTGGGATGGAATCCGAATTATCAAGAGAAACGACCCACGAAACAAGAAAATAAACGAACTGGAACAGCGAATAGAAAGTATTTTCAGAAAATTAGAATTTACAACCAATATCTATCCGACACCAGCAGAGTTTAAAGAATTGTTTTCTGAAAAACCAAAAGAAAACAAGCCAACAATCGTACTTTTTACTGACATTATTCAGCAGTATATAGATGAGAAGTCTGTATCTAAACAATGGGAATTTAGGACCACTCAAAAATACCTTAAACTCAAAAACCATATTATAGGTTATAATGAGGATTTAGAACTTAACGAAATAACAGAGAAGACCTTAAGGGATTTAATAAAATACTTCTCTACCGCCCCAAAGCACCCAAAAACAGGCAAAACACTTGCACCACACCGAAACATTACTATTCGCAGAGAAATCAACGATTATCAAAGAATATTGGCTTGGGCAGAGAAAAAAGGACTTTATAAAGGAAAGGCACATATAGACTTTGAACAAAGATACAAGGGAACTACTGATAAACTCTCTGAACTTGTTTATTTAGAGTGGGAGGAACTTATGGAGTTGTTCAATTATAAGTTTAGCACCGATAGACTAAACCAAGTGCGAGATGTTTTCTGTTTCTGGTGCTTTTAATCGCTTCTTTTTTCCTATGTTAAAAAACTAAAAAAGGCAGATTAAAAATAAAACTAATTTCTTGTAGTAAAAAAGAAAACGACCGACCCTTTAATCATTGACCTAAACGACTACACCAAGGCTATTTTAGAGAAATACAAAGAGAAAACTTTTGACAATGATTTAGCTCTTCCTGTAATATCAATGACTAAAACTAATCTATATTTAAAAGAAATAGGGGAGATTCTGAACTGGGATACACTGGTAAAGGAGCAATATTTTATAGAAAACCAAATGTATGAGGAGTTTTACCCTAAAAAGGCAGTTATATCAACCCATGCAGCAAGAAGAACATTTGTTATCAATGCGCTTCGTTTGGGAATCCCTTCCGAGGTTATTATTAAATGGACCGGACACAAAGATTTTTCCGCTCTAAAACCTTATGTGAAAATCGTAGATGAGTTAAAGGCGTCCGAAATGAATAAATTTAATTTTACCCCCTAAAATACCCCCGAACTATTCCAATAGAAGACGAACCGAAACGAATTAAAACAAGATAAAACCATTTATTTATAGCCCTTTATAAAACACACTGAAATAAATCAGAATATAAGAATAGACCCTGTGGGTCTACAATTTCATCTATAAATCAGTAAGTTATAGGTGTGAGGGACTAAAACGGGGACTTTGACATTATCAAAGTCCCCGTTTTTATTTTCTAATAATACCAGCCAATATATCTACTCTACTTTCATTTGGTATAATATCTTACTTTTAATCATCATTTTTTACTTCTGAACCATACACACATTTTTTATTATAAAGTTGCAAAAAAATAGAAAAGAATAATCTATCTTTTGTAGCAATAGTATAAAATATAGTCTAAAAGAATATAAAATAGCCTAACAAAGATACAAAGCCTTGTGATTATATGATGAAATAGACATTTTTGCCAATAAATATTCTAATGAAACACAAAATAACATTATTTGCATTATTAGGAACAACATTAGGTTTTTCGCAAGATTATAGCGGAAGAGTAGGTATCAATACAGAAACTCCCAATGCGACATTGGAAGTTAAAGGTAGCCCTAACGATATAGAAGTCATAGATGGCTTTATTCCTCCTAAAATTACCTTTACTCAAATTACAGCAAAAACAAATTATAATCATCATCAGACAGGAGCATTGATTTACATTACTGATGCAACTAATTCTGAGGGAATATACAATCATCAAAATCAGTTTATCAGAACACAAGGATACTACTATTGGAATGGAACGACTTGGAGACCATTGAAAGGTAAAGATGGAGAACTTGTGCGTATTGAAACTAATACGAACAGATACGGCTGGGGACTCCCTTATAGGCTGAATAATCCTCATAATTACGATACTATTGGAGAGTATGCCGTAGATTTTTCTCTATCACAAGTCCCAACAAGTAGAACAGGAGAACAATACGGGGCAACAGGTAGAGCCTCGTTTGCTATTGGAACACATACCATAGCAAGAGGCGGTTATTCTTTTGCTCACGGAGAAAGGGCATTTGCCACAGGGGGATATTCTTACGCAGGAGGAATAGGAACAAAAGCCACTAACTTTGCTTCTCACGTAGAGGGGCAAGTAACCACTGCAAGTGGTTGGACTTCTCATTCGGAAGGATATAATACGATTGCAGATGGGACAAGTTCTCACGCACAGGGGAATAGCACGATTGCGAATTCTTTTGCCGAACATTCACGAGGGACATATAATTTTTCTCCTACACCCTATTCAAAAACGAGTTTTGATAAATGAGATTTAATAGAAAGTGTGAGAGGCGGAACAGGTTTTATTAGCACAGGAGTATATCATCGGACAAACTTATTTGAACGATACAAAAGCGGAGCATTTAAGTATAATGCCCAAGAACTGAATTCTGCTAGCAAGTAAAGGGTTTCACGCTTCAGACCTAAACGAAAAGTTAAATTATCATAACGGAAATGAATGGGGAAACTTATATTACAATGAAGTTTGCGGATACAGAACCTAGTACCGCAAAGAAAGGAGATTTATATTTTAATACCCAATTAAATACCTATTCGCCTATGATGGTAGCTTCTTCTTACTCACCTCTTTCTTAAAGAGACTCGAATTAATTGATTCGAACTTTCTCATAGTCTAAAAATTTAAAAAATTAATATGGTTTAATTATAAGTTATTCATTATATTAAGATATTCTTCGATAGTCCAATCTATATCATATTTTTTTCGCCTATCATTAACATTTAAACTATCTTTTATAGGATAGGGGATATACTTACCTTCTTTATTTCTATAAACCTGAGTTCCAAATATTTGTTTTTCACCCAAATTAACTTTTACCCTATCTAATAAATATGCATAATTATTCCTAATACCAACCCCTTTTTTAACCCCTTTTTTTAATTCCGCCAACGCTTTAATTTGAAGCTCAATATCAGCATCACAATGTTGCACCAATACCCAAAAATTATGCGATGTTTTTTTTGAAACTAAATCAATCGTAGGATACCCGTAATTATTCAAGATATTCTTACAATTATCACAATTCTTTTTTATAATTTCTTTTTTTCTATTTTCAAGAGAATCTATTTCATATTTATCATTTTTAATGATTAATTTTTGAATATTTTGGTCCTCAATTATCATCTCTTTAATACTTTCTTCCAATTCCATATCATTTTTATTGGTAATAATAAAGTTTGGTGTCTTACAAGAAATTATAAAAATGTAAATTACTAAATATACTAGACTTATTTTCAATTTCAATTTCATTTCGTATCACGAATGTATAAATATTTTTGATATAAACAATACCTTTATTAAAAAAATGGTATGTACAACCATTATATTAACATAATTTATTGGTATTCAATATGAAAAACATCATTATTATAATGTCAGTATTATAGTGCCTAAATAATAGCCTATAAAAAATAAGGCAAAATATTTAGCACCACCTGTAAAAAATAGTGTAAGGTCTAACCGATAACCTGTAAAAAATAATACAAGGTATCCAATGCTACCTGTAAAAAATAGTGTAAGGTCTAACCGATAACCTGTAAAAAATAATACAAGGTATCCAATGCTACCTGTAAAAAATAGTGTAAGGTCTAACCGATAACCTGTAAAAAATAATACAAGG
>CAUQMH010000026.1:0-18200 GCA_963519075.1 uncultured Flavobacteriaceae bacterium | reverse complement strand
CAGGTAGGCTGGGGGATAGTATGTGTAGTTCTATCAATAGTTCCTATTATATTGTTTTTTAAGAATGAATATATTCTTTTATCTCTTTGGAAGATGAGAGATCAGAAGCTGGATGAAGTTGCTAGGCTGCTTTCTAATATTACAGATTATAAAACTCAGCTGCACAGAAGCCAATATGGATATTATCACTATATGTTGGGACTTACATATGCTGAAAATCCATTGAAAGCAGAAGGACTGATGAAAACAGCTCTTGAATATGGAATGAGCATGAAGCATGATAGAGCTTTAGCGAAGTTTAATTTGGCGATTGCAGCTCTTTCTAGAGGGAATAAAACGGATGCGCAGAGATTGCTGAATGATGCTCAAAAACTAGATACAGCAGGAATGCTTACAGAGCACATCAGAACGATGAAAGAGCAAATGAAAAAGCCAAACATGCAGAAACACATGCATAATCCTAATATGAGACATAGAGGTAAGTTCTTCTAGTTTTGGGATTTTGATTACGAATAAAAAATGGAGATTAGTTACTAATCTCCATTTTTCTTAATATATCTTTAATGTCAATGTTATGCAGGCAGGCCCAGTCACCGCGATAACATTCTTTATTTCCAAAAACTGAACATGGTCGGCAGGAAAGGTCATTCACTTGGACAATATCTTCCTCGCTTTGTCCATAGCCGAGAAAACCAGCATAAGGATGCGTCTGTCCCCAGACAGATATACAGCGAGTTCCTACTAGGCTGGCTAGGTGCATATTAGCCGAGTCCATAGAAATCATCAGTTCTAATTGTGAGATTTTTTCTAATTCTTGTTTCAAAGAAAGTTTCCCTGCAAGGGATTCTGAATTAGGAATTTGTTTTTCCCATTCACTCAGGATTTCTACTTCCTTTTTTCCGCCACCGAAGAAGAACAGTGGTTTTTCTTTGGCGATTTCTTTCGCTAATTCAAAAGATTTTTCCAACGGAAGCATTTTCCCGAAATGCTGTGCAAAAGGTGCAAAGCCAACGCCGTTTTTTATTACCTCTTGAGGTCTGAGCTGATGAGAAAGTGTTAATGAAAATCCCATTTTTCTCAAGACATCGGCATATCTTTCAGTGTTTTTTTTGAGTTGGGTTTTATTGAGGTTTTTAGTGTTGATGAGTTGTTTTTTCTCTTTTCGCCCTTTGTCTATTTTATGAATAGGAAGTCTTTTTAGCCAAAAGAAAAAATTGAGAATATTGGATCTGAGGACATTATGAAAGTCCGCAACCATATCTGGCTGAAATTCAGATAAGATTTCGCTGGATAGTTTTTTTAGTCCAAAAAATCCTTCATATTCCTTTAAATCCACTCCTTTAAATTTGAGTCTTGGAATTCCATCAAATAAATCTTTGAAATTTTTTCTGGAAACCATCAAGATTTCTGTATCAGGATTTTCATCAAGAAACTCTTTGAGAACGGGTACTAGCATGGCGATGTCGCCAAATGCGGAAAAACGGTAAGCGAGTATTTTGGTCACGATTTTAGTTGATAAGCTACAGCGTAGAATTTTATTTGTTTTATCATTGAGGCAAGTCCATTTGCTCTGGAAGGAGACAGGAATTCCTGAAGTCCGATTTTGGAAATAAAATCAAAATCAGCCGCCAGAATTTCTTCGGCAGTATGTCCGCTGTACACTCCCACTAGAAGAGAAATAATTCCTTTTGGCAAAATCCCATCAGAATCTGCAAGGAAAAAAATCTTGCCATCGCGCAGTTCGGCATCCAGCCAAACCTGAGACTGACAGCCTTTTATTAAAATATCTTCTTTCTTTTTTTCCTCTGGAAGACCTTTTAGTTCTTTGCCCAAATCTATGATATATTCATACTTCTGCTCCCAGTCCGAGAGAAAGGCAAAATCATCTATTAGTTCCTGTTGTTTTTCCTTGATACTCATCATACGATTTTTGCAAAAATAAAAAATATAACAGATTTCAGAGCAGAAAAATTTTTAAACAACTTTAAAAATAAAAACATGACATAAAGTCAGACAAAAAAAATGGTAAAATATTTGATATTGTTTGTTGAATAATTACTAATTTAGTAATATAATTTATGATGATTATGGAAAATAAGTTTTCGGAGGGAATGGATAGGGTGCTTCGCCATAGTAGACTCGAAGCAAATAGGCTGAAAAGCGAGTTTCTGAATACAGAACATTTTTTGCTGGGAATTATCGGCACAGAGAATTCTGCAAGAAATATTTTGGAGGCATTAAAAGCAGATTTGGTTCAAATTCGTAGAAAGATAGAAAATATCAGCATCAATAATAATTTTAGCTCAAATCCTGATAGAAGCATTATGCCTACTAAATTGGCAGAATATTCTTTGAAAAGAGCATCTTTGGAGAGTAAGCAGTATCGTTCTGATGAGGTGAATACTATTCATCTTCTATTAGGCATTTTATATAAAATAGATGACCCTACTACGCATATTTTGGAGGCGTATGATATTGATTATGAAAGTGTAGCTGCTGAATATAGAGCAATGCTCAAAAACAGCGGGCAGCTGCCAAAGGCTTCTTTTGATGATGAGGAAGACGATGCTGAGGACGCTGCATTCCCACAAACCAATAAACCAACAGGAAATATCGGCATAGGAAAAAGCAAAACGCCTACGCTGGATAATTTCGGAAGGGATTTGACAACAATGGCAAAAGAAGGGAAATTAGACCCTGTGATTGGTCGCGAAAACGAAATCGAAAGGGTATCCCAGATTCTCAGCCGAAGAAAGAAAAATAATCCTCTGCTCATCGGTGAGCCTGGGGTAGGGAAGTCCGCAATCGCAGAAGGTTTAGCGCTGAGAATTCACCAGAAAAAAGTTTCGAGAGTTCTTTATAACAAACGAGTGGTAACGCTTGATTTGGCGAGTTTGGTTGCAGGAACTAAATATCGTGGGCAGTTTGAAGAGCGAATGAAAGCCATAATGACCGAGCTGGAAAAAAACAGAGATGTCATTTTATTTATAGATGAATTGCACACCATCGTAGGAGCGGGAAGTTCCACAGGAAGTCTGGATGCTTCTAATATTTTCAAACCTGCTTTGGCGAGAGGAGAAATCCAATGCATTGGAGCAACTACTTTGGATGAATACCGCCAGTATATAGAGAAAGATGGAGCGCTGGAGCGTCGTTTCCAAAAAGTGATGGTAGAGCCTACCAGTGTGGAAGAAACCATCCAAATACTAAATCAAGTAAAAGAAAAATACGAAGAACATCATAATGTAACTTATACTGATGAGGCCATCAGAGCTTGTGTAAACCTTACTACAAGGTATATCACAGACAGATTCCTTCCTGACAAAGCCCTCGATGCGATGGATGAGGCGGGCTCTCGTGTTTATATCAAAAATATGAAAGTTCCTACGGCGATTACTTTGTATGAACAGCAGATAGAGGAGGTTAAGGAGCTTAAACAAAAAGCCGTAAAAGCCCAAGATTACTTGGAAGCAAGAAAATATAAAGAAGAGGAAGAACGCCTGATGATAGAGCTAAATCTTGCACAGCAGGAATGGGATAACGAAATCAAGGAGCGAAAACAAATCGTTACAGAAGAAAATGTAGCCGAGGTGGTTTCTATGATGAGTGGAGTTCCTGTGACTAAAGTGGGCAAAAACGAACTGGACAAATTGGCACAAATGGACAATGTGCTTAATGGAAAAGTTATCGGGCAGGAAGAAGCCGTTAAAAAAGTTGTTCGCGCTATCCAAAGAAATAGAGCAGGTCTGAAAGACCCTAAAAAACCAATAGGAACATTTATTTTCTTGGGAAGCACAGGAGTAGGAAAAACCGAACTTGCCAAAGTGATGGCTCGTGAGCTATTTGACTCTGATGATGCCCTTATCCGAATAGATATGAGCGAATATATGGAGAAATTCGCGGTGTCTAGGCTGGTGGGCGCGCCTCCAGGGTATGTGGGCTATGAAGAAGGCGGACAGCTTACAGAGGCAGTAAGAAGAAAGCCTTATGCAGTGGTTCTTTTGGATGAAATAGAAAAAGCGCACCCAGATGTATTCAATATTTTATTGCAAATTTTGGATGAAGGTTTTGTGACGGATTCTTTGGGTAGAAAAGTAGATTTCCGAAATACAGTCATTATCTTGACTTCTAATATTGGTTCAAGAGACTTGAAGGATTTCGGAGATGGAGTAGGTTTCGGAACAGCAGCGAAAAAATCCACTTCTGATGCCAGAGCCAGAAGCACGATAGAAAACGCCCTGAAAAGAGCCTTTGCGCCAGAGTTTCTTAATAGAATAGATGATATTATTTTCTTTAATGCTTTACAAAAAGAAGATATTCACAGAATAATAGATTTGGAGCTTGGTAAACTATATTCTCGATTAGAAAAACTGAATTATAAAGTAGAGCTGACAGATGAAGCCAAAGAATTCATCGTAGAGAAAGGCTGGGATAAAGATTTCGGGGCGAGACCACTGAAAAGAGCTATCCAAAAATACATAGAGGATATCCTTGCCGAGATGCTGGTGAATAAGGAAATGCAGGAAGGAGATACGGTAATTTTGGAGGTGAATGAAAATAAAGATTCACTCATCGGAAGAGTAAAATCAAAAATATAGTTTAAAACAAAAATAAAAAAGACACCATTTTCGGTGTCTTTTTTAGTTGATAAAGTTTTAAAAATTAACAGCGCTTCCTCCACTATTCTCTAATTTTTTATCAATTTCATTGTTTTTTCCTTTGGAGAAATCATAAGCAACTCCAAAAACGAGCATGTTCTTATTGTTTTGAATTTTAGTGTGGTTTGTGAATTCAACTAAACTTTTACTATAACTTTTTGACTTGTATTCAGAAGGGACTCCTATCCAATACATTCCCGATGTGAAAGTCCAGCCATTCTTTTTGTATTGTAAAAACAAATGGTTTTGATTTTCATTAGTGTACAAAAACCCACCATCCAGCGAAAATACAGGAACATTAAATTGATATTGAAGCGTGAAATTTTTGTACTGAGAAACCAGCGTAAGTCTGTTGCTCAGATACGAATTTTTAATTTCTAAATCTTTTATTCTGATTTTTTCCCAAATAGGAGCCAGCTGAGTGGTTATTCTCAGGTAATTATTTCCAAAAGGTTTGATAACGCCTACAAACTGGGCGCCTCCTTTGATGTATTGGTCGGCATTTTCGTAGTTTAGAACATATCGGTTGGCAGAGAGGTCAAATGAGTAATACTCCGTGATTGCACTTTGGGTGTTGTTATAGAGCGCGATGATATTAAAGTCAAAATACTTATTGTTAAATGAGTATTTCAGCTGGTTTTTCCACAGGTATTCTGGTTTTAGGTATGGATTTCCCTGCTTCACTATATTGGGAACGAGCTGTACGATATTGCTGCTCAGCTGCTCACCGCTGGGAGTGGAGGGCTTATAAGAACTTATCAATTGCAAAGACTGTTTTTTTGATAATTGATATCCTAAAATCAGATTCGGAGTGAAAGACCATTCGTTTGTTCTTTCGTATTGGGATTTATTATTGATATTCGTAAGCCCAGCGCCCAGACGATACATCAGATTTTTCTTTTTTCCAGAAAATTCGGTGTAGAAATATTGCTCGAAATAATTTACCTGATACTCAAAATGTCCTGCAAGGTTAGTCAAGTTATTAGAAATATTCTCATTGCTAAATCTATACCCAGAGTTTAATTTACCTATCTTAAACTTATGAATGTGAGCAAGTTCTATAACGGAATTAAACTGCCTGTTGCTGAGGTTCATATCGTTTTCAAAGACACTCGCGCCAGTGTTTGTTACCCATTCTTTAGCTAATTTGGATTTTTGGGTTCGGAAAAAAGAACCGATTACATTTAGGACCAATTCATCTTTTTTACCAATATTTTTATTAAAGTAAAGGTCTAAAACAGGATTGATATATTTCTCATTATCATAGTTTATGGTTGAGTTTTGTGTAGTGACTGCTCCTTGTATGAATTCACTCTCTCCATTTGCCCTCGAAAAATAATGGTTTATATTCAAGTTCAATTTAGCTTGAAACACATAGCTGTTTTCCTTTGAATTTGAATATGTTGCAGAAATTTCTTGAATTGTGTATCCGAAATGATCCGTTTGAAATTCATCAGAACGATATTTTTGACCATTCAAAAGATATTCATAAGTGCTGTGATAGTTTCGGTTATCATAGTCTCTGAAACCAAGATTGTAATCCAGCCCAAAAGTATTTTTGCCTCTCGTGTAGGTGAAATACGCAGAACCATTCACAAATCCAGTAAGAGTGGCATTTTGTACGCTGGCTCCTCCCGTGTAGCCGTTTTCTGGATTTCTCGTAATTACATTAACCACCAAATCTGCCTTGTTCGCCCATCTTGTAGGCGGAACATCGTAATAATCAATTCTGACAACGGCTTCGGGTTTTATCCCTTGAAGCTGCAGATTGGTGGATTCTTTCCCGTTGATAAGGATAAGAATTTTCCCGTCGCGGATACTGCTCACATTATTAGAAACAGGCTCTAATTGTAACTGTGGAACACTTACCACCAAGTCTTTTGCGTACCGTGCAGACTTTATTGCATTTTCGTCAAAAGAATAAGAAACATGGTCAGAAAATACTTTTCTTTTCTGAGATTTTATGATGACTTCTTGGATTTCTTTGACATTAGAAATGCTGTCTTTCGCTGTGTTTTCTTGACAAAAACCTTGCAAAGATGCAAGGAAAGCCAAGGCGTGTAGTGTTCTCTTGTTCATAGGTTTTTATTTTTTAATTAGTTTGAGTTTTCTGGTATAGATATTTATTTTTTTCTCAAAAATACATATAAAAAAATTAAAATTAAAATTAAAATGTAATAGCGACTAAATTAAAATAGTAAAAATTTGATTTATAATGTTTAATGTGATTTAATTCAACCAGTTTTTAAAATCTTTCACTCGCTCTCGGCTGATGCTGATTTCTTCCGCTGGCTGGAAGCGGAGTTCCACTTTATAATTCGGCGAAGTGTGGATGTTTTTGATGTAATTGATGTTAATAATAAACTGCCTGTTTGCACGGAAAAACGATGAAGAATCCAAAACACACTCTAGTTCTTCTAAATTGAAATCCGTAGGGAAAGCCCTTTCAGAGGTCTGAGCATAAACAATCTTGTTTTCGGTGTAGAAGCAGGAGATTTCTTCCACTGGGATTATCTTTAAATTATACCCGATTTTAACCAAAACTCGTTTCAGTGAAGGTTTTTCTTTTTGGATAAGTTTCTTGAAATTCAGATTGTTATAAAACTGCTCCTTTGGAATGAAATTTTTAAATTTATCAATTGCTTTAGTTAAAGCTTCTAATGTGATGGGTTTCAGTAGATAATCAATAGAATTAAGTTTGAAAGCCCGCAGCGTATATTGGTCAAAAGCTGTGGTGTAAATGATGAAACTTTGAGTGGGAACCAGCTCAAAAATATCAAAAGAAAGCCCATCGCCAAGGACGATATCAGAAAAAATAAGCTGTGGATGCTCATGCGTTTTGAACCATTCTACACCTTCCTCCACCGAGTGGATGACCGCTACGATTTCTAAATCAGGAAACTGCGAAAGCATTCTCTGGAGCTGCCTCGCAGCTGGTTTTTCATCTTCTATAATGATGACTTTCATGTTTTGGTTTTTAAAGTTAAGTATTTTTTAATATAAAACGAATGCCCACTCATCTGAAATGAGTAAACATTCGTTTGGAAATTAATCGTTATTAAATTTCTTTTTCCTCCTTTTCCATGATTTCACGAACTTTTCTCTTTTCCCAAGAATTCCCAAAAGGAGAGAATACGCTCAGTCCGTTCATCACCACTCCGAAGCCCCAGCCTACAAGCGGCCACCAGAACCAAAGATGGTCGGGATTGTGATACAGATTAAGACAGATAAAGAAAGTGTTCATAACCAAATAAGTGATGAGGTGCATGTAGAAAGATTTGATTTCTTTCATTCTTTTGTAAGCTCTGTCATAAGCAGGATTTTCGTTAGTTGTTTGCATAATTTTGATTTTTGAAGTTAATAAAATAGGGATTTTTACACTGAAAAGATTTTCTGTTTTTTCTATAAATACTTTTTTGTTTGTAATTAAATTATACCGAGCCGAAATATTATTTAAACCAATTCCAGAGGACTGGTGGATGGATTTTCGTGGTTGGAGGTTGTTTTCTACGATTAAATATTGATTTTCTGAATATACTCTGATTTTCAGAGATTTTTGTTCTGTGGCGAAATTATGTTTGATACAGTTTTCCAAAAGAAGTTGTAACGAAAGCGGCACGATGAAGGCTTTTTTGGCCTCTGGTTCTATTTCAAAATGAAAAGAAACGCTGTCTTCAAAACGAGCCGTAAGCATCTCGCAGTAGGTCTCCGCAAAGTCCAATTCTTCCTCTACACTTACTAATTCCTGGTCTTTTTTATCCAAAATATATCGGTAGATTTTGGACATTGATGCGGTAAATTCCTGCGCTTTGTGTGGGTTTTCATCAATCAGGGAACTCAACACATTCAGCGAATTGAAAAGAAAATGCGGGTCGAGCTGGTTTTTGAGGCTTTCAAAACGGACATTGGCGGAAGTTGCGATGATTTTCTGCTCCACCACCTGTGTCATTGTAGATTTTTTCCACTCTATCATGAAACTTCTCGCATGAAGGAAGGCAGAAACTCCCAGAGAAATAAGGATATTAAAAATATGAATCCACCACATTTTCTCTGTCCAAAAAACTTCAATGGGTGTTTTTTGTATCAAAATGAAATTGATGTAGTTGCACAAAAGCACACTCACCACACTTACCAAAATCGTGAAAATAATTCCAAAAGTCACACGCTCATAGGTCTGCGATATCCAGTCCCATCTTTGGCTAAGGAAATTATTGAGCAGCATTTGGCTGAATCCGATGGTATAAATGTAAAGAGCAGAAATACAGAAATCCAAAAAGAACTTCTCCAAAGTGGGATTCTGCACCCAAAACATTCCTAAAAAGGCAGCAACGGCAAAGGAAATAAAAAGACAGATGAAGAAAAACTTTTTCATGGTTTTTATCTTTTTTTGATGATTCAAAGGTATAACAGATTTCTGATGAAAACTAAAAAAATAAACTGAGTGGTCGTTTTTGAATACTGAGTTGTATATTCTAATATAAAATTAAACAAAATCCCGCTCATTTCAGAATGAACGGGATAGAATATTTAGCGGAAAAAACTGATTTTATTTCAGTTGTCGGATGCCCATTTCATAGAACCCGAAACTTAGCAAATCAGCATTTTCATTGATAACTTGGTCTGTAGAACGCCCAGCACCGTGTCCAGCATTCATCTCTATTCGAATAAGAATAGGATTTGGACAGCTTTGTTTCTCTTGTAGTTCAGCCCCGAATTTAAAGGAGTGTGCAGGAACTACACGATCATCATGGTCGCTGGTGATAATCATCGTAGAAGGGTAGCACACGCCTTTTTTCACATTATGAACAGGCGAGTAGGATTTTAGGTATTCAAACATTTCTTTACTGTCCTCAGCTGTTCCGTAGTCATAAGCCCAGCCGGCACCAGCAGTAAACTTGTTATAACGAAGCATGTCCAATACACCCACACCAGGGAAAGCCACTTTGGCAAGGTCTGGTCTCATAGTCATCGTAGCTCCTACAAGAAGTCCACCATTAGAACGCCCAGAAAGCGCCATGTATTTCGGTGAAGTATATCCGTTCTTTTGTAGGTATTCTCCCGCTGCGATGAAGTCATTGAATACATTTTTCTTCTGCATTTTGGTTCCTGCATCGTGCCATTTTTTACCATACTCACCACCACCACGAATGTTTGGAACGGCATAGATTCCTCCGTTTTCCATCCAGATAGCATTTACAGGCGAGAAAGAAGGCGTAAGGCTTACATTAAACCCTCCATAAGAATACAGAATCGTTGGGTTTTTACCATCTCTTTTTAATCCTTTTTTGTAGTTGATCATCATCGGTATTTTAGTTCCGTCTGCTGAGGTGTAAAATACTTGTTCAGATACATAGTCATCAGGATTAAATTTCACTTTAGGTTTTTGGTGAATTTGGTATTTTCCTGTGGTCAAATTATATTTATAAATCGTGCTGGGAGTGATGTAATTTGTAAATGAAAAATACAGCTCTTTTTCTCCTGTTTTCCCTTCGAAACCATCTGCCTTCCCAGCTCCAGGGAGTTTGATATCGCGGATAAGTTTCCCATTGTAGTCCAGCTGCTGCACGAAAGAAATAGCATCTTTCATATACTTAGCAAATAGGTATCCGCCGCCAGTAGAGATAGACAGTACATTTTCTTTTTCTGGGACTACTTCTGTCCAGCTGTTAGGATTGTTGATATTAAACTTCACTATCTTTTTGTTCGGAGCATTTTTGTCCGTGATAGCATAGATGATATCGCCTTTGGTGTTGATTACATTTGTATTAAAATCATACCCAGTCTGTACAGGAACGAAGTCGGTTTTTTTCTTTAAATCTTTGATGTAAAGCTCGTTTCCATTTGTAGCATTTGCCGCAGAAATGATTAGGAATCTTTGGTCATCAGAAACGCTGGCAGAAAGATATCTTCGCTTAAAGTTCTCTCCACCGATGATGAGCTGGTCTTCGGACTGCTTAGTTCCCAGTTTGTGGAAATAGATTTTGTGCGTGTCTGTCTTTGCAGAAAGTACGCTTCCATCAGGTCTGTCGTAGCTGGAATAGTAGAAACCTTCATCGCCAAGCCATGCAATTCCGCTGAATTTCACATCGACAAGAGTTTCATCGATTTGCTTTTTGGTAATGGCATCTAGGATGATGATTTTATTCCAGTCGCTGCCTCCTTCGGAGATTTTGTAAGCGACAAGGTTCCCTTTTTTATTAAAGCTGATTCCCGCCAAGGAAGTAGTCCCATCAGCCGAGAATTTATTAGGGTCAAGGAATACTTCTGTTTTTCCGTTTTTGTCCTTTCTGTATAGAACATACTGCGCCTGAAGCCCGTCATTTTTATAGAAATAGGTGTAATCTCCCTCTTTGAATGGAGCAGAAATTTTTTCATAATTCCAGATGTCTTTCAGCTGTTTCGCGATGTCTTTTCTGAAAGGGATTTTATCCAAATAATTATTAGTAAAATCCACCTCGCTTTTTACCCAGTTTTTGGTGTTTTGGGACATGTCGTCTTCCAGCCAACGGTAAGGGTCTTCCACCTTCGCACCGAAATACTCATCGGTGTGGCTTATTTTCTCTGTTTTAGGATAATTGTGTTGAGCGTTCATAAATGAAATGGCAGCTAAACCCACTGCGCAGCATAATGTTTTGTTAATCATAACTAAAGATTTTTCCCAAATATAATTAAATTTCCCATTGTAAAAAGTAGTTTTCATTAAAATCTTTATTTTTGCCTTATGATAAATTTTTTAAAAACTAAAATTGCCTTACTTTGGGCAAAAAAACATATCCAAAATGCTGAAATTTATAAACAAAATGCAGCAACTGACCAAGAAAAACTTTTGTTTTCTTTACTAAAAACAGCCGAAAATACGCTTTTCGGTAAAAAACATCATTTTGGAGAAATCCAGTCTGTCAAGGATTTTCAGGAAAAAGTTCCTATCAGTGATTATGAGGATTTAAAACCCTATATAGAACGAATAAAAAACGGAGAAAAAGATATTCTATGGACTTCCCAGCCAGAATATTTCGCTAAAACATCTGGGACAACATCAGGCGCGAAGTATATTCCCATTTCAAAGGAGGGAATGCCTTACCAAATAGCCGCTGCACAATCGGCGATATTTCATTACATTGCCCAAAAGGACAATGCAGATTTTGTAGCTGGGAAAATGATTTTCCTGCAAGGTTCTCCAGAGCTGGAAGAAATCAACGGCATCAAAACAGGCAGGCTTTCAGGAATTGTGGCGCATCACATCCCAAATTACCTTCAAAAAAACAGACTGCCTTCCTACGAAACCAACTGCATAGAAGATTGGGAAACCAAGGTGGATAAAATAGTGGAAGAGACTGAAAACCAGAACATGACTTTGATTTCTGGTATTCCGCCCTGGCTCATTATGTATTTTGAAAAGCTGATTGATAAAAAAGGCAAAAAAATAAAGGAAATCTTCCCAAATCTTCAGCTCATCATCACAGGAGGAGTGAACTATGAACCTTACCGAGAAAAAATGGAATATCTTTTGGGCGGTGAGGTGGATATTATTCAGACTTTCCCTGCGAGTGAGGGCTTCTTCGCTTTTCAAGATGACTACACGCAGGAAGGGCTTTTGCTTTTGACCAATCATGGAATTTTCTACGAATTTGTTCCATTAGAAGAGTTTGGAAAACCTAACGCGAGGAGATTGACTTTATCAGAAGTTGAACTAAATAAAGATTATGCTCTGGTTATCAGTACTAATTCAGGACTTTGGGCATATTCCATCGGCGATGTGGTTCGTTTTATTTCTAAAAATCCTCACCGAGTTTTGGTGAGCGGGCGAACGAAACATTTTACCTCTGCTTTTGGAGAACATGTGATTGCTTTTGAGGTGGAAGAAGCCATGAAAGCCACAGTGGGAAAGCACCCAGCGCAAATTACTGAATTTCACCTTGCGCCGCAGGTAACACCTGAAAACAAGGAACTTCCTTATCACGAATGGTTTATAGAGTTTGAAAAACAGCCAGAGGATTTGGAGGAATTTAGGAAAACACTCGATTTGGAGATGAGGGAGCGAAATGTTTATTATGATGATTTGATTTCAGGGAATATTCTTCAATCATTGAAAATCTGCTGTTTGGCTAAAAATGCTTTTCAAGAATACGCCAAAGCAGAAGGAAAACTGGGCGGACAAAATAAAATCCCACGACTTGCCAACGATAGAAAAATAGCAGAGATTTTGGAGATTTTTTTACTAAGCATATAGTGAAATAAAAAAAAATTTGTTATATACAAAAATAATATATATCTTTGCAGCATAAAGATGGGTTACTATCTCTTTTTGGATAATAATTTTAAAAGTGTAAGAATCATGAACAATTTTTTAGAAGACTTAAAAAAGTATTTTGAGAGCAATCCTCAAAGTAAAATTTTGGAAGATTGGGCAAAAACAGAAGAATTTGACCAAGAGGGGGGGGTTCTTATAGATGACTTCTTAGAAAACTATATTGAGTGTAGGATTGAAGCAAAAGTAAGTAATAACATAATAAGTACATATAACCCGAGTTTTAATTCGGGTTTTTTTATTTAAAAAAATTAAAATAGTAGAATATGCAAAAAGCAGCTTTTTCAATTGAAAATTATATATTTGATCAAGTAGAGATAGATCTCGAGAAATATAACAATAAAGAAGATTTGAAAATAGATTTTCAACCAACAGGTTTTTATGATGGGCATAAAAAAATTTTTGAACTTATTTTTGAAGTAAAAGTATATGAAGAAGGAGAAGATAGATCATTTGTTAGAATAAGATGTAAAGGAATGTTTAGTTTTTTGAATATTTCTTCTTTCGAAGATATACCAAAATTCTTTTATGCAAATAGTATTGCTATTTTATTTCCTTATATTAGGGCATATATAAGTTTAGTAACTACTCAAGCAAATGTACCCGGTATTATTTTACCTACATTAAATTTATCAAAATTAGAAGATAGATTAAGAAATAATACTTCTCAAAAATAAACATCAATGAAAAGGAAAGCATATCAAACTCTTGAAGATAGAGGTAATGCTGATGAGATTGAGAATAATGGTCCTTTTTTATGTGATAGAAAAAATGCGTGGCTAGGTAGAGGTTATTATTTTTGGGATTCTTTTATAAATAATGCACATTGGTGGGGACAAGAAGGAGCATGTTATAAAGATGGGTATATTATTTGCGAATCATCTTTTGATTTGAATGATAAATGTTTTGATTTATACGATAATCCAGAGCATATACAACAATTTAAATTGGCGTTCAATTTAATGAAGGAAAAAGGATTATTTGTAAAAGACAAAACAACAGTTGGTAGGATTATAGAATTTTTGAAAAGTAGTAATACTTTTAGTCAGTATGAAGCTATTAGGGTTTGCGGAGTTAATAGCAAAGGTTCCAATTCTTTATTTATTGAGAGAATTCCTTTTAAAGAAGGAAAAAATTTTCAGTATTTGGATATTTCTTCACCAATACAAATTTGTTTTATAAAAAAAGAAGGATTAAATAGGGAGGGGTTTAAAATAGTTTATCCGTCTGAATATAGTGAAGATTACTTAGTTTAAGTAGTTTAAATTTATGTTTCCAAAAATATCACTTGATGCCCTAAAAGCATTGAAGAATCAGGAATTTAGAAACCTTATTACAGGGCGATTTTTCATTATTCTCGCCTTTAAGATGACTTCCACGCTTTTGGGCTGGTGGGTTTATGAGCTGACGGGCGATCCGTTTTCTATCGGGCTGATTGGTCTGTCTGAGGTGATTCCTGCGGTGGGATGCGCCTTGTATGCTGGGCATTTCATTGATATGAACGAAAAGAGAAGGCTTCTGCTCATTTGCAATTTTGCTTATGTTATTCTTCTTGGGTCGTTGCTTATCCCTGCTTGGTTTCAGGGAAATTTAGAATTTACTAATGATGAGGTCACTTATTTTATTTATTTCGTGGTTTTTCTTACAGGGATTTCGCGGTCTTTCCTTGGGCCTATTGTCCCTGCGATGATACCCAAAATCGTAAGCAAAGAACTTCTCCCAAGAGCCATCACTATCAATCAGACTACATTTTTAGCAGCATCGGTCATGGGACATGCGATGTGTGGATTTTTGGTTTCTTTATTGCAAATCAAAGGAACATTAGTAGTGATAGTTTCTTCTTTATTTGTCGCTTTTTTCTTCTATTTTAAAACAAAACCACAGCATTCGGAATTTAAAGACCAAGAAGTCAATGTTTATGAGAGTATAAAAGAAGGCCTGCATTATATCTTTAAGACAAAAGAAATTGTGGGCGCTTTGACATTGGATTTGTTCGCTGTGCTTTTTGGCGGAGCGGTGGCTCTTATTCCTGTTTTCGCAAAGGATATTTTACAGTTGGGCGCTGTAGGTTATGGGTTTTTGAATGCAGCTTCGGACATTGGGGCAGGGATTTCTATTTTTACACTGACTTTCTTTCCACTTAGAAGAAATCAAGGTAAGCTTCTGCTTTTCAGTGTTTTTGGATTTGGGGCATGCATTTTGCTCTTTGGAATTTCAGAATATTTTATTTTATCATTTTTAGCATTGCTGATGAGTGGTATTTTGGATGGTGTGAGTGGAGTGATTAGAGGGACTATTGTCCAGCTGAAAACGCCTGACCATATGAGGGGGAGAGTCATGAGTGTCAATAGCATGTTCGTGATGTCCAGCAATGAGCTGGGGCAGTTTGAAAGTGGAGTGGCGGCAAGGCTTTTCGGGGCGGTAAATGCAGTGGTTATAGGTGGTTCTATCACGATGCTTATCGCTGTGGCGGTAAGACTTACCTCGCCAAAACTGAGAGAAATGGAGTATTAGATTTGCGAGAATGAAAAAATAATTTTAATTTTAACCTATAAAAAAGTTGAATTGTATTCAAAATTCATATATTTGCACAAAAATAAATTTAAAAATTATATTGTTATGTCAGACATTACATCTAGAGTAAAAGCTATCATTGCTGATAAGCTTGATGTTGAAGAAACAGAAGTAACTCCAGAAGCTAGCTTCACTAATGATTTAGGAGCTGATTCTTTGGATACAGTAGAATTGATCATGGAATTTGAAAAAGAATTTAACATTCAAATCCCAGATGACCAAGCTGAAAAAATTCAGACTGTAGGTCATGCAATCGCTTACATCGAGGAAGTGATTAAGTAGTAATTGTTTTACTGAAAAACTAAAAAAGTTATGGAATTAAAGAGAGTAGTAGTTACAGGTTTTGGAGCCATTACGCCACTGGGCAGTAATGCACAAGAATATTGGGAAAATCTCACTAAGGGCGTAAGCGGTGCTGCACCTATTACTCTTTTTGATTCTACTAATTTTAAAACTCAATTTGCTTGTGAAGTCAAAAATTTTGACCCTCTTGCTCATTTTGATAAGAAAGAGGCGAAGAAAATGGACAGAAACACGCAGTTGGGACTTGTTGCAGCAAAAGAAGCTGTGGCACATAGTAGAATAATAGAAGATGAGGTAAACAAGGATAGAGTAGGTGTAGTTTGGGGTTCTGGAATTGGAGGATTAGGGACTTTTGAAGCCGAAGTTTTAGGCTGGGCAAATACAGATGTTCCTAGGTTTAATCCGTTCTTTATTCCTAAGATGATAGCTGATATCACACCAGGGAATATATCTATAGAATATGGATTCCACGGGCCGAATTATACTACTGTTTCTGCGTGTGCATCATCAACCAATGCTCTGATAGATGCTAAAATGCTTATCCAATTAGGTAAAGCAGATGTCATCGTATGTGGAGGGTCAGAAGCTGCTGTTACAGCTAGTGGTGTGGGAGGCTTTAATGCCTTGATGGCACTTTCTACAAGAAATGATGATCCGAAAACAGCATCTAGACCATTTGATAAAGACCGTGATGGTTTTGTTCTTGGAGAAGGAGCAGGTTGTATTATTCTTGAAGAATATGAGCATGCCGTGAAGCGAGGAGCAACTATCTATGCAGAACTAAAAGGAGCAGGTCTAAGTGCTGATGCTTACCACATGACAGCTCCACATCCAGAAGGACTGGGAGCGTATCTTGTGATGAAAAACTGTTTAGAAGATGCTCGTGTACAGCCTGAAGAGGTAGATCACATCAATATGCATGGTACATCTACGCCTCTTGGGGATGTAGCAGAATCTAGTGCTATCGCTAAATTATTCGGAGAACATGCTTATAATATTCAAATAAACTCTACAAAATCTATGACAGGGCATCTCTTAGGTGCGGCGGGTGTTATAGAAGCTATAGCAGCATTAGGAACCATCGTTCATGGTGTGGTGCCTCCTACTATCAATCATTTTACTGATGATGAACAGATAGACTCTCGTCTTAATTTTACATTTAATAAAGCTGTTCAGAGAGATGTGAAAGTAGCAATGAGTAACACTTTCGGTTTCGGAGGACATAATGCCTGTGTTCTATTTAAGAAAATCTAATGAATAAGATTAGGAGGTATATTTCGGACTTTCTATTAAAGAAAAGAAGAGATACGAAATACCCCGATAGGGATCTGAAATTTATTGCCGAGATTAGTAAGCTTGTTGGATTTAAAATCCAAGATATAGAGTTATACAGAGAGGCTTTTTCCTTAAAAAAAAATTCTAAAGATGGTGGCTGTACCAAAAACTACGAGAGACTTGAGTTTTTGGGTGATGCTATGATAGGAAGTATCATTTCTTATTATCTGTATGAGAACTATCCTAATCATAATGAAGGCTATCTCACACAGATGAAATCCAAGATAGTCAATAGACAAAATCTTAATCGTTTGGGAGAACAATTATGTTTGACCAGCTATATTCAAAATTCTAAATTACAAGTTTTAGGAGAAAATATCTCAGGGAATTTGTTGGAAGCTTTGGTAGGGGCGGTATATTTGGATGCTAATTATGAAATGTGCCAGTCCGTTGTCGAAAGATGGCTTCTTAACCCAAGTGAGATTACCAGATTAGAAAACAAAATAGTAAGCTACAAGAGCCTTCTTCTGGAATGGGGACAGAAAAAGAAAGTGAAAATCCAGTACGAAACAGCTGAGGAACTTCTGCCTAATAAGAGTATCTGTTTCAGGTGTTCGGTCTTGCTTAACGAAGAAAAAATAGGCTGCGCCTCTGAATCATCAAAGAAAAAAGCCGAAGAAAAAGCGGCTAAAAGAGCGTTTTATGCATTAAATAAAAGAGAAAACATCCTTGAAAAATAACAAAATTTTCCTTGATTTTGAAGAAGAAGAAATTCTAATAGGGTTGATAAAATTGAAACAACAAATATCTAATCATGAGCTGTTTTTCAAGGTAAATCAACTCAATTTGTTTAATTTTCATAGGGCTAATGACCTAATGGCAGAGGATTATTTTAGGCATTATAAATTTCCAAAGTTTGAAACTTATGATGAAATTACACAAGCTAATTTTACTATCTTTGCTAACAAGTCTTTTTGGTCCAAAACAAAACAAACAAGTCCAAATGAGCTTTTTCAGCAGGGAGACGAAGAAAAATATTTTATAGATAAAGAAGTAGATTATATAATCTTTTCAAAAAATGG
>CAUQMH010000025.1:0-18375 GCA_963519075.1 uncultured Flavobacteriaceae bacterium | reverse complement strand
AAAAATTTCTTTTTCTGCAATTCTTTTTTTTAAATAAAAAAATCCTTTTTTTAGAGCTTAAAATCTATTTTACAAAAAATAGACATTGAAAATCAAAGTTTTAAGTTGTTCTAATAAAATTCCTTTACCAAAAAATAAAATATCTGAGAGCTAACCGAAATGAGAGGTGCAAGATGTGTCTTTGTATATACAACTTTTCAGTTGATACACAAAGACCATCTTGCCTTTTTTGAGAAAAAGGATTAGAAAAATTTCGGAACTCATTTTTCTTTTCAAAGGATTTTAAATTTATCTGATTTGGGATGAAGAGATTTTTTATAGATTTTTTTAGCCGATGGTACAAAATAGTTCAAAATAGTTCACCCCTCCCTTAAATCCTTGTTTGTCATAAAATTAAGTTGAAACTTTGCCAAAAGACAAACCTCAAAATGCAGAAAGAAAACATAATTTTTAGGATAGAAAAATCTAAAAAAGAAGAATGGAAAAGATTCTGCAAAGAAAAGGGAATAACATTAACAAATCTCATCATCAACTCTGTGGAAGGCAGGACTTGGGATAATGAGCGAAAAAAAGCATTAGAGTTCATTGAAAAACAGGGAAACCTATTTGCCAAAGTAGAGAATAATATCAATCAACAGGCAAAGTTCATTAATTCTCAAAAATTTATGACAAAGGAGCAGATGCTTCAGTTTGGGAATGATTTGACAGAAGTGATAAAATTGAAACAGGAGCAAAATCTGATTTTTAAGAAAATCTACCATTTTATAGCAAATGATAGTAAAGATTTTAAGTTCAGCGAGTAGTGATTTTCATGGTGTGAAATACAATGACAAGAAAAGGGAAAGTGGAGCTGGGGAACTCATGCTGATGCAAAACTTTCCAGATGGAATTGATGAAAAAAGCAAACAGGAAGAAGTGAGAAATTATTTCAAAGCTATTTCCAAAAGTGATAAGGTAAAAAAGCCTCAATTTCATGCTACTATTTCTACCAAGTTTCAAAATCATTCCAAAGAAGAGCTGACAGAGATTGGAAAACATTTTATGAAAGAAATGGGATATGAAAATCAGCCTTATATTATTGTTTTTCATAACGACACGGAGAATAATCATATTCATTTAGTTTCTACAAGAGTCGATAAAACGACAGGAAAGAAAATGGATGATAGTTTTGAAAAACTAAAATCTCAAAGAGCTTTACAAAAAGTTTTAGCTGAGTTACAAGGGGTAGATTTGGATAAAGAGTTAGAAAAACTTTTAAAATACAAATATAGTACAGCAAAACAGTTGGAATTTTTACTGGAAAGAAGTGGATTTAAATTTATCAAAAATAGAGAAAATGATACTGCTTTTGATATTTTGAAAAATGGAGTAAAACAGAAAACTATTTTTGATAATCAGATAGTTTTTAATTCTAAATCAGATTCCAAAAGAGCAAATCAAATCAAGGCTTTTTTGAATAAATATAAAGAAGTTTACTCAAACAAGGTTTTTAAGGTAATAGATAACCGAGAAGCAGAGGGAATAGAAGATGACCAGACCAAGCGAAATACTACGCCTAAAATAGAGTTTGAAAGTGAACTGCAACACAAAATGAGAGAGATGTTTGGGATTGATATTGTTTTTCATCACAAAGATGGACAACAGCCTTTTGGATATTCTTTGATAGACCATAAAACACAGAAAGTATTCAAAGGAAGTGAAATAATGAAGATGAATGAAATTTTTGATTTCACAAAGGAAAAATTAGATAAACGAATTTTTGAGCAAATTAAAGATTATAATGTTTTTAATGCTCAATATAAAAAAGAGTTATTGAATTATTTCCATCATCACTCTAAAAACGATGAAGCAAAGGGGATTAAGGAATTTATGATTTTCGAGAATAAAAACCGAAAAGATATGGAGGAATATAAAAAAGTCCGAGAAGAAACTTTCCAAGTGATAAGACACTCTAAACCAAACACAGACATTTCCATATTTGAAGGAGAAGATGGTAAGCATTATATCACTCATAAACAATATCATCATATACACGAATTGGAAAGCCTTGTCGGACAAACTCCGTATCAAAATTTTATAAACCCACAGACCGAACAGGTTTCTACTAAAAATATTCAAGATAATAAACTATCTAAAGTGATAAATGAATTCTTGTTTGAAATAATGAAAAGTTCAGGGAAAGGTATTGACCCTGCTGAAGAAGAAAGAAAACGAAAACGAAAAAAACGAAGATAAGATGATAATAACTTTTGGAACACAAAAAGGAGGTGCAGGAAAAACTACTCTTGCTATAGCCTTTGCAAATTATCTTGCTCTGCAAGACAAGAAAATAAATGTTTTTGATTTTGATTTTCAAAAATCATTTTATCATAAATGGGAAGAAGATGAAGCATTGGATATTCCAAAATTGTATGAAGTAAAATCAATCGGTGAGAATGATAAACCAATAGATTTTGAAGCTATCATGGATATGAAAGAAAGTGAGGAAATCTATTTGTTTGACCTTGCAGGAACACTTGATGATAAATATACTTCTCTGCTGATAATGAGTGATTACATTGTAATTCCTTTTGAATATTCAGATGTTTCGGCAAAATCTACTTTGGTATTTATAGAACTTTTATCAATGATAGAGAGTGAAGCACAGATGATATTTATCCGCTCCAAATATGATAAGGGATATAATTATCTCAATCAAGAAGGAATGGATGAGGAGATTTCAAAGTATGGAAAGATTTTAGAAAAACCTGTGTATAAAAGAAACTGCTTACAAAATATCAATACAAGAAAACTTACTTATGAGCAGAGACATTCTGTAAAACCAAGTTTTGATGAACTAATAAATTATATCAATGCCACAATATAAACTGCCATTTTCTATTCATCTGGAAAGAAAATATAACGACATCAATATAGAAGATTTTATAAAAGATTGGGAGCAAGAAAAAAGCAACCGACAAGAGCGAACTGTAGCAATAGATAATGAGCTTCATATTGAGCTGGGGAAATTTAACACATTTAGTATAGATATGAATGAAGTTATTGATTTGGGAATGAGGTATGCACTCGGCAAAAGAGAGTTTAGGAGATTGATGGCACAAGTAATAGAACTTAAAAATAAAAAAGAAGACTAATGAAATTTATACCTATCATTTTAGGATTGTATTTCCTGTATTATGTGGGAATGGTTATTTATGATTTATTCTTAAAAAAAGAAAAAGTTGTAGAGGCAGAAAACAGCGAACAGAACTATTCTATTTCTGATTTTGCACAACAGAACAAGGAAACACCTGTGGTTGTAGGAATAGAAGATGTAGAAAACATAAGGACACCTAAATCCTATGAGGAAATTCAAGAACCTTTTCTTTCTGCAACTGATGAAAATCAAGACATAGAAAAACTAAAAAACAAATATGAAGATGAAAATAAATTAGAGGAGGAAGAGATGGAAATTGCAGAAGAACAAACTGAAAATAAAAATCCATCAATTGCAGATAAACCTATATCTAATTTAAAAATAAAAGATATACTAAACCACATTAATACAAAAGTAAAAATGGTTGCCAATTATGATGGACAAAAAGTTTATCACATTCATTCTTAGTAAATCCGAAACCAAATAATTTTTTAACATTTTTAAATTTTTTCAATTATGACTGGAAAATTCCAAAGATTGAAGGGGCTAAAATTAGCGAACTTCAAAGGTGTGAAAAGAGAGAGAGTTTTAATCTTAGCATTACTGCTACTTTCTACAAGTCCTGCTTTTGCACAAGCGGGAGGTGGTGGTGCAGGTGCTTTTACCACAGCTGGTAATGAGATTAAGAAGTACTGGACACCTCTAAAAACTTTTATTCAGTTTGTTGGTGGTATCGTTGGACTTATTGGAGGTCTTAGAATCTACAATAAGTGGCAGAACGGAGACCAAGATGTGAATAAAGAAATCCTTGGTTGGGGTGGAGCTTGTTTATTTTTAACTATCGTGCCTACATTCGTAGGGTCTTTCTTCGGATTGAGTTAAAATGGGCTTCTACTTATACAAGGGGTTGAAAAAACCCCTTGTTTTATTCGGATTAAAGGATAAATACATTTACTATGCTATGGGCTGTGTAGCCTTAGGGCTTGTTTTATCAGGAGTTTTAGGCTCTTTTATGGGGATTTGGGGAACGCTTTTAGGTCTTGGTATTGGAGCATTAGGATTTTGGGGAATGTTTAAAATACAAGACTCCAAAGGGCTTTACAATAAAACTAAAAACAATGATGAACTGCATATTTTTCCTAAAAGATTTAGCATAAAAAAATTCAAATCTAAAAATAAAAATGAAAAATAAAATTTTTGATATTCCTTTCATAGGTTATGATTATGGCAAAGAACATAATTGGAATTTTGATGTTTTAATCGGTAAATACGGAAATCCTGTCATTGGGATTAAGATAAAGAATGCGGTAGAACAATATTCTGCTGACCCTAATTCCTATACTGATTTTCATACAATACTCAATCAAGTAATTTCTATTATTGGCGAAAACCATATTATTCAAAAATTAGATATTTTTAGAAAACAAAGATACTCTGCAGAAAAATCTACTCAATTTCTACAACAAAAGTACTCTGAACATTTTGAGGGAAGAATTTATAAAACGATTGATACCCTGCTTTTATTTACTGATGTTGTGGACAACTCAAAGAAAAAAAACAACTACAATTTTTCAGATAAAAGATATAAAGAACTACGAGACAAATGCCAAAAAGTGCATATGCTTCTCTCTCAATTCCATTGCGAACCACAATTTTTATTTGAAAAAGACTGGGAATATTATATTGGAGGGGTTTTATCAATGAATTTATCCGATATTCCAACCTTTGATAACATTAAATCTACCAATACTAATTTAAGATTTGGAAATAGACATGGAAAGGTTATTAGTTTTGTAGATGTGGAAAATATTGAGCTTCCGAGCCAGATAGAGCCTTATTCTATTTTAGGTGGAAATGGTACAGCATCGGAAACAGCCGTTGATAATTTTTCTTTTATCAATGAATTGGAAGACTACCATATGGTTATCTATAATCAAATTATTTCTATTCCAGAACAAGCACCAAAACAAAGAGAGCTTGATAAGAAAAAGAAAAAACATGAGGGGGTAGCAAAATCTGCACCTTCAAATATGATAGTGGCAGAAGAAATAGAAACTCTGCTTCACAATATTGCCGTAGATGGACAGCTGATTGTAGATGCTCATTTTTCCATTGTTTTTGCGACTGAAACACAGGAAGAAATGGAGAGAACCCAGTCTCTGATAGAAAGTAAATTATTTACCAAAGGAATTATCGTTTCAAAAAATGCTTATAACCAACTAGAATTGTTTAGGTGTGCGATACCTGGCAATGCAGTTGAGTTAAAAGGGTATGATTTATTTACCACTACAAGTGAAGCTTCGCTTTGTTTTTTTTTTAAGGAGAGTTTCCCCATAAGTGAAGAATCCAATATTTATTTAAGATTTACCGACAGACAAGGAGTTCCCTTAAAAGTAGACCTATCTGATTTACCTATGAAAACTGGAAGAATGAATAACAGAAATAAATTTGTTCTCGGACCTTCAGGGTCTGGTAAATCATTCTTGATGAACAATATCGTTGAGCAGTATTTACTTTATAATTATGATGTTGTGATTGTAGATACAGGAGATTCCTATTCTGGAACTTGTAGCTATAAAGGTGGGAAGTATATCAAATATACCGAAGAAAAACCTATTACCATGAATCCTTTTGTGATGAACGAAAAGGAATTTAATATTGAAAAAATAGAATTTTTGACCAATCTGATTTTTATGATTTGGCAGGGGGCAGATGCTACAATGAGCAAAGAGCAAAAATCTATTTTAGACAATACTCTGATGTCTTACTATCATCAATTTTTTAATAGAGGCAGAGCATGGTATGAACAGGTATCTGATGAAGAGCTTTTACTCCATTTGGAAAAATATAATATTAGCAGAGAGGATATTTTAGAGGATTTTGAAGAAGAGCTAGAAAGCAACAAAACCTATTATGAGATATTAGGGGTTTCGTTTGATGCTCCTACTGATGAGATTAAAAGAATAGGAAGAAGATTAATCAACTTTTACCACCCTGATAAAAATATAAATAATCCTGATTATAACAAGGAGATGTTTCATAGGGTGTATGAAGCTTATGAAACTTTGACAGATGAAGAAAGAAGAAAGGAATATAATGAAACAAAATTAGCTGTTATAGCTCCGCAAGAAGTTATCAAAAATCCTAAAACCACAGAGGAATGGAATGAGGCATTTAGATTTGCTTTGATAAAAAGAATAAAAGAGTTAGATGAAAAATTAGAAGTTTCGGAATTGTCTTTCAATAGTTTCTATGAATACTGCGATAGATTTTTGCCTATCTATTTGAAAAATAAAAAATACAACATTACAGAAAAAGAATTCAACTTGAGGACTTTTCTCTTTGTCTTAAAAGATTTCTATAAAGGAGGAAGATACGGAACAACACTCAACGAAAGTGCAGACAGCACCTTATTTGATGAGCCGTTTATTGTCTTTGAGATTGATAATGTTAAAGACAACCCTACTCTATTTCCTATTGTTACACTTATCATTATGGATACTTTTATCCAAAAGATGAGATTGAGAAACGATAGAAGAAAAGCTTTGATTATAGAAGAGGCATGGAAAGCTATCGCCTCTAAATTAATGGGAGGATACATTCTTTATCTATACAAAACTGTGCGTAAGTTCTGGGGGGAAACTATTGTAGTAACCCAAGAACTCAACGATATTATTGGTAATGCAGTAGTTAAGGATTCTATTATTTCTAATTCAGATACTTTCATTTTGCTTGACCAATCCAAATTCAAAGATAATTTTGGAGCAATTGCTGATATTCTTTCTCTCAATAAAGTGGAGCAAAATAAAATTTGGACAATCAATAACCTAAACAATAAATATGGTAGAAGCCGATTTAAAGAGTTTTATTTAAAACGAGGAGGAAGAGGCGAAGTTTATGGTAATGAAGTTTCTTTGGAGCAATATCTAACCTATACTACTGAGAAACCTGAAAAATCAGCCGTAGAACATTATGCAAAAGCAGTTGGGAATTATGATTTGGCATTAGAACGCATCGTGGCTGATTTAAAGAAAATAGCACCTCTGGATAATTTAGTACCTCTTGTCAATCTATACAAAAAGCCAATTGATGAAAAAGTTTTAAAATATTACAATCACATTAAGCGAAAACACAAAGGAGAAAATCCAATTAAAATTATCCAAGAAAAAGTAGCTCAAATCAATGAAGAATTGGAAGAAAAACATTTTAACAGGAAACAATTAGAATTAGAAAAAGAAAAAACTTTTGAGAACCTTGTAAATAGCATATAGTTATGAAAAAATATTATTTGAGTTTAGTGTTTTTGGGAAGTTTTTTATCAGCTCAAAACACTTATGTAGATGTAGTAACTACCGCTGCCTTAAAGCTGTATTCAGACAATCTAAAAGACAAACAAAACGAAACCATTACACAACAAAATAAACTCCAAAAAGCACAGGCTTGGGTTGGAACTCAAATGGTAGTAGTTAATAATATTCAAGAAAAAATCTTAAAGGGATTGAGTGAAGTTTCAGGAACTCTCCAAAACGGATTACAAGTCAAAGAAATTTATGAAGATCTAAAAGATTGTGCTATGTATTCCTCAGAGATTGGAAAATTTGTAAAACAAAATCCTGAATATGCTGTTTTCGGAGCAAAAACTACGGAATATACATACAGACAAATTCTCAAAATGTCCACCGAAGTGAGTGAGCTTCTAAAATCAGGGGAACTAAATCTTGCAACTGCTGGGGATAGATATAAGCTGATTTATGATATTTCTACAAAAGTAAAGATGTTAAAAGTCTGGCTGGCGACCATTAGTTTAGATTTAGAAAGAGCTAAAAGATTGGGATTTTGGAGAGCTATTAACCCTTTTCAAGGCTATATCAATACAGATAAAGATATTGTCAGAAATATAATGGATAGATATAAACATAATTTTTAAAACCGAATCATTATGAGAAAATTTCTTTTTTCAGCAGTATTTCTTGCAGGTTATTTAGTATTAACATCATCAGGAGGAAAACCAAAACCACCTTGGGAAGAAGAAAATGTGTCTTTCCCTATGATGAATCAAGAAATTCGCCATTCTATGCAGGAGAATGAGAGACAACAAGAAATGAAAAAAAAGCAGAATATCAATTTAGGTGCAGAAGTAGTCAATAAAAAACAATGGTCAAAATTTAAAGATACAACAAAGAAAATTCAAGACAGGTTAAGAATTATTGATTTTGCATTACAGGCTATTCCTGCTGGAATAGTAATTTCACAAGAGGCAAAAGAAATCAAAGAAAATCAAATAAAGATTATCCAAGAAATAAGAACTGCACCTTATACCTTGATTGTTGCTCTGCCGAAGCAGGTAGAATTTGTAGATGAGCTTCAAATGGTGGTAAGACTCATTACAGGAATTGTTGTTTCCTATGGAGCAATCAATCAAATGGAAAAAGCTGAAAGAAAAATCTTAATAGATTATGCACTCTCAGAAGTGGAAAGACTTAATAGCCAATCTTTTTACATGCTTATGATGATTAGAAATGCAAAAGAAAAATTTGAGAGAAATAAAGCTATGCTCAGTTATTATGTAAATGCAGACAGGCAAATTGTAGAAGAGATTATTGATAATATAAAAACTTTCTGATATGAAAAGGATTATATTTTTCTGTTTGATTTTAAATGTAATATCTGCAAGAGGTCAGACAGTAGTTGTAAATGATAAGCTGATTGCTCAACTTACTAAAAATCAAGCGGTGAGACTTACAAGTAATGAAGGTTTTCTTAAGTCCTATGAGAAACAAAAACAACTCTATGATGATATAAATAAGAAAATAACACAAGTAGTTGCTATACAGGAGTTTATATATGATAAATTAAGTAAAGTAAACCAAACGATAAAACAAGGGAAACAGCTTAAATATCTCTACAAATATCTTGGGGAAGTAGGAGAACACAGTGGGAAAATGTTAAAACTCACAGCAAAATACCCACAATATGCTATACTTCTCACAGACCATTACTATCGTATCGTGCAAGAAATCCTAATGATACAGAAGGAACTCAAAGAGGAAATATTAAGAGAAGATAGTGATTTACTTATAGACCCATATGATAGAGAAGTTTTAATCAGCAGGATGTTTGACAGAGTTAGAATATTACACGCCAATGTGATGTATATCAATTTGATGTTAGAAAGAGGAAAAGATACACCATATATTTATCAAATTCCACATCTTGGATGGTATGTCAATATGGATAAATCTATTGTAGAAGACATTATGAGAAAATATCAATATCTTAAATATTAAAGTGTATGAAATATCAAAAACTAATTTATGCTGTTTTTCTTTTCTGCATCAGTATAAATGCTCAAAATAGACTAAATGATAATGCCATTGTGTCTCAACACAAAAGAATGGTTTTTGAGAGATGGGGAGATTGGCGACCTTATGGAAAATGGTTTTTGGGTGTCCAGACTAACTTTGCTTATGCTACAGTTTGGGGAATGTGGTCACCGAAAAGGAATAAAGATTACAAAAATGGGCAGGATATACGCCCTTTGAAACCCACAGGTCTTGAAGTCCAAAGATTGTTAGAGCTTGAAGTTCAAAAACAAGAAGCTGAAAAAATAAAAGCAGAGTCAGACAGCATTTATAAAAGAAATGTACAGGATTTTGCTCATTGGACTTCTGCAACTGTAGATGCAGACCCATTATGGGTTTTATATTATAAAAGAATGCTGAATCCTCTTAAATCTTTCCCTGAACAACCACAGAATTTCAGAGAGTGGGGTTTTGATAACCAAGAAATTTACGAAACTCTGAAATTTTCAGGAGGAATAGATAGATTACAGGAAATTTTGGATTTACTGAAAGATAAATACCATAAATCAAGAACAATGGATATGCCCAGAGGAAAAAGATTCTTGATGTATCATGAAACTCTTATGGGGTGGAGAAAATTCAAAGCTGAACTATTCTCTTATAATACAAAAGGAGAATTGTATTTAGATTATAAAAATGCTCTTGATAAATTCAGAAAAGGAAGAAAAAAATACATTACAAGAACCGATGTAGAAATCGTACAAGAAATCATGAACCAATATAAAGACCAATACTAATGAAAACAAAATATCTTATATTTTTAGTTTGCCTTATATTATGCCTACTGCCAATAGTGACATTAGGACAAACAACACCCAGTGCAGATGATTCCAATAAACTTTTACAATTTTTAAAAGGAGATGGAGCTTTTGAACAATGGTTTTTTAAATCATTCAATAGATTGGACACAAGCATTAGTGCTGAAGCAAGTAAAGTATCCTTTTTAGGGAGACTTATAGGAGGAATAGGAGCTACATTTTATTTATCTTATATGGGATGGCAGATGCAGTCAGGAGACCGAGAATGGGAAATAACCCCAATGTTAAAACCATTCTTTATAGGACTGATTTTATTACATTGGACAAGTTTTTATTCTTTTGTTCAAAGTCCATTCAGAGTAGTTTCTACACCTTCACAAACTATGTTTGAGAAAATAGAAAGAGAGGCTAACACACTTCGTGTTAAACGATTTCAAAAGCAAAATCAACTTTTGGATTATATGATTAAAAAAGAAGCTGAAGAAAAGGCAAAACAAAAGGAATTGGATAATTTGAAAGAGAAAGGTTTTATTGATAAGATAACTGATAGTATTAAAGAGGGTTGGGACAAAATACAAACTCCTGTAGAAGAATGGTTTATAAGAATGGATTTTAAATTCCAAAGATGGGGAGCAGACCTTTTAGAAGCTATTGGTTTATCTATTCTCAGAGTCTGTACTTATCTTATTTTCTTTATTCAAAAAATTTGGAGTTATATTCTAATTGTTCTTGGACCGATAGCCGTTGGCATGGCTCTTATTCCAGGCTTTGAAAGTTCACTTACCAGTTGGGTTTCAAAGTTTATCAATATCAACCTGTATACATTTGTCGCATTTACCATTATCAACATTGGACAACAGCTTATTATTTCTGCTTACACTATGGAAATAGACCGATATGAATTAATGATAAATAGTGCAGGTAATGTTGATTCTGCAACCATATCGGCTTTTATCAATGGAAATGGAATGTTACATGTTACACTATTTACTGTGGTAGCTTACATCGTTACAGGAATTGGTGTTCTGATGACCCCAACCATTGCAGACAGCATTGTTTCAGCTGGCGGAGCAGGTGTAATGACTAAAATGAAACAAAGTGCAGGAAAGTATGTAGCTGGAGCGCAGGCTCTTTATAAGTTAGGAAAAGGAGAAGATAAAGATAAAAAATAGTAAATCACAATTCGAAACCATATAAATTATGTTAGTAAAAAGTATAGAACAAAAAATAAAGATAAACAAAGCAGTTTCTATTTCTGTCATTTTAGCATCGATAGTAATCGTTATTGCAGGATTGTTTTTCTCATATAAAATTGTAGAAGATTCCAGAAAATCTATTTACATCTTGGATAATGGAGTTCCGATTTTGGTAAAACAGACTGATGAACTTCTAAACCGCCCAGTGGAATACAAATCACAAGTGGAACTTTTTCATAGGTTGTTTTTTACCCTTGCTCCTGATGACGAATACATTAAGCAAAATGTAGAAAAATCTCTCTATCTTATTGATGATACAGGAAAAAAAGAATACACCAACTTAAAGGAAAAGGGATTTTATAATCAACTTGTTTCATCAAGTTCTATGATTACTGTAAATGCAGATTCTATCCGTTTAGATGTTGCTAATAAGAGATTTGTATTCTTTGGAAGACAAGTAATCAACAGAAGGTCTGCAATTATTATTAGGAAATTAATAACAGAAGGTAATTTTGATGATGTACTCAGAACTCCCAATAATCCACATGGAGTTATACTGAAAAACTGGAAAATTATAGACAATTCTGAAATATCAAGTGAATCAAAATACAATGGATTTTAAGCTATGAAAGAGAGAATAGACAGCCTTTTATCTTGGGCTAATGAACAAAACCGACCTAAAAAAATTCTGATTTGCTCTTTGGTACTCTTGGTTCTATCTGGAATTTTTGCCGTAGTAAGAGAAATTTATTTTCCACCAAAGGTCACCCTTACAAGTATTCCTAATTTTTACACCCAAAGTGATAAAGAAAAAGAGAAATTTCATCTGAAAGAAGCACGATTGGAAAAAGTAATGAAAGAACTTCATTCCTTTCAAGAAAAAGAAAAAATGAAAAGTCTTACAAAAAATGACAGCATGAGAATAGAGTATTTATATAACGAATATAAAAAACTGAAAAATGAACCTTAAAAAAATAAATTTTAAACAGCCGAAATACATTATTCCACTTATTACTCTTCCTTTTGTTTTATTTGGAGCTTATCAGGTAGAAAGTCTAATGGCTGATGAAGAAGTTGCTGAACCACAGCAGGAGCTTAATCTTTCATTAGGGGAAACAAAAGATAGTATTTTAACCAAAAACGATGCTTATGATGAGTTTTTTGCCAATGGGGACAGCAGAACAATGCTTGATGGATTAGAGACCGAAGAGGACAGTCTTTTGAACTATTCTGATAACCTGAATTATAAACAAAAAAGATACATTGATTCCCTTGAAGATGCAAGGAAAAGAAACATGGCACAAGGAGGATTTTCTGGAAGAACATCTTACTATGAGCCGAGAGATACGAGGGCAAGAGATGAAAGAGATTTTCAGCGTTCAGCAGAAATTATCCGTATGCTGAATGAGGGAGCAAGTGGTACAGGAAATGGTTATAATTCTTCGGCTTCAGCTTCAAATAATTATTCTTCTCCTCAACAAAAAGAAGAAGATGACCCAGTAAAGACTTTGCGAAAGCAGATGTTGTTTATGGATTCATTAGAAAAGTCTAAAGACCCAGAGTATCAGGCACAAGTAAAGGCTAAAGAAAAATTAAAACATGATAAAGCTAAAATGAAAGCTTTTTTTAATAGCACACTGAAAGTTTCAAAAAATGGACTGAACAAAAGTTTCAATTCTATTACCAAAGAAAGTGAAAGTAATTTTGTGAAAGCCGTAATAGATGAAAACTCAAAGGGTTACCTTGGTAGTAGAATTCGTTTCCGACTACTGGAAGACATCTATGTAGGAAAACATAAAATAAATAAAGGGACTATGATTTATGGGCAGATATCAGGATTTTCTATGCAGAGAGTTAATCTCAATGTGATTTCTATTCTTAATAATGGGGAAATCCTGCCTATCAACCTCTCTGTTTATGATGTAGATGGAATGAAAGGACTCTATGTTCCTGAAAGTGCATTTAGAGATATGATGAGAGAACTTGGACAAAATTCGGTGCAGGGAACATCGTTGGATAATGCTAACCAAGGGTTTTTCACAAGCTTTTTATCCAAAGCTTTCTCTTCTGCATCACAAACAATAGCAAACCTTATCAGAAAGAATAAGGCAAAATTAAAATATAACTCTTATATCTATTTAATTAACGAAAAAGAATTTGAAAAATATGAAGACAATTAGTATTAAAGCAATTTTATTTGGGTGTGTTTTTTCTGCTTCTTCTCTTTTTGCTCAAACTGAAAAGAAAGAACAAACAGTTCGTGACCTTCCTGAACTTAATATGACCGAAGGAGTAAATATACATTTTATATCCCCTGAACCCATTCAGTTTGTAGATTTGTCTACCGATGAACTTATAGGAGATTTACCTTCTGAAAATATCGCAAGAATCAAGATTACCAACAAACAGGAACAAGATTCTGTAAAAGTGATAAAACAGAAACGAAATAGTTTTTATAGTGGAGAACAGATAGGGATTATTACTATTGTAGGGCAGTCTTTCATGGCTCAGTATAAAGCCGTTTTTAGAAACCCTTTAATATTTAATTCTCAAACCAATATCCAAATTCAGCCAGAAGATATGCAACCTTTGGAGTTTCCTAAAATGAGTTTTTCAAACCTTGAATTAAGAAATTTTTCATTAGATATTATTCAACGAGATACTCAAAGACCTTTGAGAAAAGTAAATTCTCTAAAACTTACCATTGAGCTTAATAATGTTTATGTGATGGGAGATTACATATTTCTTGATGTTAATTTCAAAAATAAATCCAATCTTAATTATGATGTGGAAGGAATTAAATTTTCACTCGATGATAAAAAAATATATAAAGCCACCAATAACCAAAATATAGAAATGAAACCAATTTATCAATTCTATCATAATAAAGTCTTTAAAAAGAATTTTAGAAATATTTATGTCTTTAAGAAATTTACTTATCCTAATAGTAAAGTTATGAAAATAAGACTATTGGAAGAGCAACTATCAGGAAGAACCATTGAAATGGTCGTAAAATATTCAGATATACTAAATGCTGATACTTTTTAATTAGTCATTCATTGAAAATTAAAATGCAAGAACAACAGCACCAAATAAAAATCTATGGATTTATCCAAAAAATGGTCTATACAGTAGTTGTAATGGATTGCCTAACGCTATTTTTTCAAGATGCAAAGATTTTTGTGCTTTCTGATTTATTGCGGAATTTTGGCAAAATGGGAATATTCTTTCCTCCTATCAATGCAAAAATTTCTACCATTATCCTCATTACACTCGTTGCCATAGGAACAAAAGCCAAAAAGAAAAGAGACCTAAATGTTACCAAAGAGATTATTTTGCCTATCATCTTGGGATTACTGATGATTATCGGTTCATTAGCTTTTGTTAAGGAAGCCAGTATTCATACTTTGCCAAAAATAAATCCTTATCAAGTAGGATATGCATTGCTCTCTTTGGTCGGTGCTGTTATTACCCAAATGGGAGCTGACAGTATTTCAAAATATATGCAACAAAAAATGGGGCAAGACCGTTGGAATGTAGAGGAGGAATCTTTTGCCCAAAACCAAGAACTCGTAGAAACCCCCACTTCTGTAAATATTCCATATTTATTCCGACACAATAGGAAGACCAATAAAGGCTGGATAAATATCAATCCTTTTCGTGGGACTATGGTGCTAGGGACACCTGGGTCTGGTAAGTCATTCGGTATCATTAATCCTGCCATTCGGCAGATGATGAGTAAGGGTTTTTGTCTCTGCATCTATGATTTTAAATTTCCTGACCTTGCCCAAATTGCTTATTACCAATATCTTTTAAAAAAACAAAAAGACAAAGATTATAAACACGACTTTTTCGTTATCAATTTGAATGATGTAGAAAAATCCAAAAGGGTAAATCCATTTAAAAAAGAATACATTCAGACTCTTGCAGAAGCCCAAGAAATGGCTGAATCAATGGTTTCTGCATTACAAAAAGGAGGTTCAAGTGGTGGCGGTGGTTCAGAGCAGTTCTTTACCCAATCAGCAATCAACTTCCTCTCATCCTGTATTTATTACTTTGCAACTTATGAAAATGGGCGTTTTTCAACACTTCCACACCTTCTGTCTTTTATGAATAGAAGCTATGAAGAAATTTTTACTACTTTATTTCAACATGAGGAATTGACCTCATTACTATCGCCCTTTAAATCTGCTTATGATAATAAAGCCTTTGACCAGCTCGAAGGACAAGTCGGAACACTCAAAATATTCCTCTCTCGTCTTGCTACCAAAGAGAGTTTTTGGGTATTTTCTGGAGATGAAATTCAGTTAAAGATTTCAGATAAAGAAAACCCTTCAACTATCATTTTGGCATCTGACCCAGCCACGCAGGATATTAATTCAGCTCTTTATTCTTCTGTTTTAAATAGAACATTAAAACTTATTAACTCCAAAGGAAATTACCCAAGTGGCGTGATTGCAGATGAGTTTCCAACCATTTACATTCATAAAATTGATAATGTTATTGCCACTGCACGAAGTAACAAAGTTGCCGTTGTTCTTGGTCTGCAAGAAATTCCACAGCTTCGGCAGTTCTATAAAAAAGAAGTAGCAGACACTATTTCTGCAATTATTGGGAATATTCTCTCTGGTTCAGCTCGTGATAAAAACACTTTGGACTGGCTTGAAAAAATGTTTGGTAAAATAAAACAAAAAACTTACTCTCAATCCATTTCTAATCAAGGAACTACCACTTCTATCAATGAAAAAATGGATAATATGATTCCTGCTGGAAAAATCGCAGCACTCCGTACAGGAGAAATGGTAGGAATGATAGCAGGAAGTGAAGAAAATAATTCTGAAGAATACAAATCATCAGCAATAAGTGGGAAAATCAATTTAGATATGAAAGCCATTAAAGAAGAGGAAGAAAACTATGTAAAAATGCCAACTTATTATTCTTTCATTGATAAAACTGGAAAAGACCGAAAAGAAGAAACACTAATGGCAAACTACCGTAGAATAACCAAAGAGGTAGAACTTATTATCAAAGAAAATATGAATCCTTAGCCTATATTCTTGATTGTTTTTATACTTTATTTCCGAAAAATCCTCCGACTATAACTCAGTCAGAGGATTTTTTATAGATTTTTTGAACCGATGGTACAAAATAGTTCAAAATAGTTCAAAATAGTTCAACTCTGCCTTAAATCCTTGTAATTCTGATAAGTAATGGTCACTTTTGTAGAAAAAGATAGGAAATGAATTACTTTTTTAGATTATTCTTTTTTCTCTTAACAACAACCTGTTTTGGGCAGTTTAACACACTCACTTATACCTATCAAGAAAAGGAAAATAAAGAGTTTTTAAATGAATCTTTTCCTTCTGCAACACAAAACGAAATACCACAAAAACAAGTTACAAAACCGAAGAAAAAAAGACTTTTCACAACAAAAGCAGACCTAAAAAAAGAATTGGATTCTCTAAAAACTCTAATTATTGATTTAGGCAAAAAAGAAAATGATAAAAAACTTAATTTCAAAAAGATAGAAGACTCTTTAATTCAAAATTTTCAAAACAAAATTGCGAAAAAAGAACCTGAAACAAACCACAAGAACATTAAAAAATACAATTTTATTTCCGAGAATACAATTAAGAAAATAGCAATGCCTTTGGATAAAATGCTGATTACTTCGCCCTTTGGTGTTCGTTATCATCCAATTTTTGGAGGACAGAAAATGCATAACGGAATAGACTTAGGAGCAAATTATGAAAATGTATACACGGTCTTAGATGGCGTAGTTTCAGAAGCTGGTTGGGATAAAAATGGAGGCGGAAATTACATAAAAGTAAGACATTCCAACCGATTTGAAACCTCTTATTTACACCTTTCACAAATATATTACAGAACAGGAGAAGTAGTCAAAGCAGGGTATATTATTGGGAAAAGTGGAAATTCTGGAAACTCTACTGGACCGCATCTACATTTTGCAGTAAAAGAATATGGGAAATTTATCAATCCTACTCAATTTTTAAATGATATAATAAAAGCAAATAATTTAATCTCAGCATATTATGAATTATGATAACCTACCAACAGATGATTTAAAAGAATTTGGAATTATTGGAGCGGATAATACTTTTTCTAAAAAACTTTCAAATGATGATATTCAGAAATTTTCAAAAGGAGAAAGCCTCGTGGCTGATAATGGAAAAGACAGGGTTGTATTTCAGTTAAAAGATGAAAACACACGCCTTGAAGTCAATGTTTTTCAAAGAGATAGAGCTATTTCAGATATTCTTAATGAAGCTGAAAAAGGCATTTCTTATTCCTCTATTGAAAAGAAAAATAGTGCCAATGATATTTTAGGATTTGAAAAAAAGGCATTCTTGTATGATGAAAAACTAAATCAAATCGTAGAATTTGATTTAGTAAAAAATAGTAAAGAACTTACGCAGATTATTGCAGAAAGAAAAAATATAGAGGAAACCAACCGATACAAAAATGAATTGCAAAAACTTAAAGATTTTCTGCTGGATAAAATGGATAATTTCCCAGAAATCGCTAAAGAAATAAGCAATGATATAAATATCGTATCTAAAACGATTAATACAATTGATGATGCTACACCAAACCGAGAACAAGCTCAAAAACAGGAAAAATTAGATATTCAGCTGGGAGTAAATGACCCTGACAGGTATCAAGATGCAAATCAAGAAAGAGAGGAACAACAGGAACAGGAACAAGAGCGAAAGAGAGGATTTAGAAGGTAATATTAGCTATACGATTCACAAAAAACAACAAAATATGGAACAAACTACGAGACCACAAAACGAAAATGTTTTTGCAGAAGTAAAAGAGTATTTGATAGATAAGGTTAATGGAAAAATTAATAATGAATTTGATTTATTAGAAAAATTACATCTTGGCAAATACAATAATAT
>CAUQMH010000024.1:0-18537 GCA_963519075.1 uncultured Flavobacteriaceae bacterium | reverse complement strand
ACAATGATTTCATTACAGCCATTGATATCAGAAACTATGCTCGGCAGCCCCATGGCTCCTGCCTGCATGACCACATTAGGAAATCCCTCACGATAACTTGGAAAAGCCAATACATTAGAAATAGCAAAAAATGGACGAACATCCTGCTGAAAGCCCGCAGAAATGATATCTTTATTTTGATTTATTTCAGCCAAAGTTTCAGGGTTTAAAGGGTCTAAATCACTCTCCAAACCTCCCACCAAAAGGAGTTTTATACCTGTTAATTCATTATTTTCTGCTGTCTGAAGCTGGGAAAACGCTTTTATCAGTTCATTTATTCCTTTGTCGCTGACTATTCTTCCGACAAATACAAACACAAAATCATCAGACTGAATGTTCAATTTCTCTCTAAGTGCAACCTTTTCTATTTCAGATACTTGCGCTGGACTAAAAAATGTAGTATTTATCCCATTAGAAGAACCATTAGCGATGATTTTCAGTTTATTACTTTGGGTAAAATGATTTTGCAAAATAAAATCATACAAGCCTTTGGAATTAGGATAAACCCTTGTAGCAGAGCTGTATGTGAGCTTTTCCACAAAGTTTAAAATTTTTCTTTTAATTCCCGTAGCCTCCATCAAAGGCAGCCCTGCCACGGTATGCAGACGATGCGGAACTCCTGCCAATCGTGCTGCCAGCATCCCTATAATTCCTGCTTTGGGAGTATGGGTATGGACTATCTGTGGTTTTTCTTTTCTCAAAAAATTCCACATTTCCCAAAGCGATTTCAAATCCTGAAAAGGCGTTATTTTACGGGACATATTGATGGCTTCCATCACAATCCCTTCATTTTCACGAACCTCTTTTAGTTCCTCTCCTTCAGAAGAAACCCCTTTCACATCAAATCCATTAGAAGCCATAAACCGCAACTGCCCTTTTAAAAGCACTTTAAAAGATATTGGTACGGTGGTTATACGAATGAGTTTTTTCAAAATATTTTCTATTTGGTTGCTAAATATGTGTTTTTATACCACTTTTGGAAACAGTAAAAAGTCCAGATTTTAAAGGAATTGTCCTCCACAGAATTCAAGTGGTTGAGAACAATTTTCTTAATATTCTGAATATCAAATATATCCTGCTCTTCTAGGAATTTATCATCTATATAGCTCAAAAGCTCACTTCTCATCCCTTGTCTAAGCCAGTCTCCAACAGGAACTCCGAAGCCTTTTTTAGACTTTTCCAAAAACTGCTCTGGAAACTCGTTTTCAAAAGCTTTTTTCAGAATCATTTTCTTGTTATTTCCTTTCAGCAGATACTCATCTGGAAGGCTCAGAGTATAATTCCAAATCTCTCTGGTCAAAAACGGAGCCCTGCATTCCATAGATGCCAACATACTTGTTCTATCCACTTTTACAATCATATCCCCTTCTAGGCTTATCAACTTATCTACATTCCTGAAATCCGTGAGATTTTTAGGGTGTGGTACTTTTTGCTGATAATACGCCAAAGGGTTTTTGACTCTGTCTTTTTCATTGAGATAAATGGACATTTCCTTGTCCGTGAAACCTAATTTTATAATGTTATAAAAAAAGGAATCATCATAATCTATTGAGTTTAAAGCCTTTCTAACTTTAAATTTCAGTCCTCGTTCATCTCCTTTTTGTTTGGTCAATGCGTTTGCTACTTTCAGTACACTTTGGTGTAAGAATCTGGGAACCACGCTTGTATATTTTTGGTTAATCCCTCCGATTAAATATTTATTATACCCTCCGAAAACCTCATCTCCTCCATCTCCTGTAAGGGCAACTTTCACATAATCAGCTGTTTTAGAAGCGACTATATAACTCGGAAGAGCTGATGAATCCGCAAAAGGCTCATCAAAATTCAGCAGAATCTCATCCAAATGGGAAGTCAAATCCTTTTCGGAAATCACGAATTCATGGTGGTTACTGCCGATAAGATTCGCCACGAGCCTTGATTTTTCGGTTTCATCAAAAGATTTTTTATCAAAACCGATGGAAAAAGTATCTATTTTACTATCGGACTGCTTTGATAAACAAAGACTTATAATAGAAGAGTCCACTCCTCCTGAGAGGAAAGCCCCCAACGAAACATCCGAAACACTGCGAGAGCTCACACTTTCTTCAACTAATTTTCTTACATTTTTCTTAGCTTCATCAAAACTAATTTGCTGTTTTTCAATCTTTTCTGTATGAATTTCATGAATTTTAAGCACATTAGTATTTACATCATATTCTATGAAACTATTGGACTCTAACTTACTGATTCCCTTATATATAGTAAAAGGAGCTGGGATATAGGTCAACTGAAAATAGAGATTCAGCCCCGTGTTGTCTATTTCTGGTTTTTTATCCAAAACGGAAATAATGGATTTCAGTTCTGATGCCCAAATTAAGCCTTTTTCAGAATGTTGGTAATGTAGTGGTTTGTCACCGAAAAAGTCTCGAGCGATGAAAATTTTGCCCAAAATTTTATCATAAATAGAAAAAGCAAACACGCCGTCTAGCATCTTAAAAGCCTCTAAACCAAAACATTCATAAAGTTTCAGCACCACTTCCGCAGGAGAAGAAGTATGAAAAGCGAAACCTTTCTGAACGAGTGTTTTTTTCAGTTCTTCGGAATTGTAAATCTGACCATTAAAAACAATAACTTTACTTTTATCTTCGGTAAAAATCGGTTGTTTTCCTGTGGATAAATCAACGATGGAAAGCCTTCTCATAGCGAAAGCTATCGTTTTGTCTTCCAAATGTTCCACGAAAAAACCATCTTCATCAGGCCCACGATGAATGATTTTTTGGTTCATTTTTCCTATAATGTTCTGAACATCTGTGTTTTCTGCATTTTTATACACCAGCCCATTGATACCGCACATAATCTATATATTGTTTTTTAATAGTTCTACATATTTTTTGCCCCAAACTTGGTAAGAATAGCTTTCTTCAGCTCTTTTTCTTCCTGCCTGTCCCATTTTTTGGCGAAGTTCAAAACTCTCCAGCAGCAGGGATAATTTCTCATACCATTCGTCCTCGCTCTCCGCAGTGAAACCTACATCACTGGTCACAATGTCCCTATTCGCGGGCAGTGGAGATGCCACCACGGGAATACCGCTCGCCATGTATTGGATAAGTTTGAAACCGCATTTTCCCATTTCCCAATAGCTGTTTTCCAAGGGCATGATGCCTATGGTACTCTCGGCTAAGTCTTTATTCTCGGTTTGAGCATTCCAATCCTCAAATTTAGTTTTAATTCTTTTATCCAGCTCTACTTTTCCGCCGATAACTTTTAGGGTAAAATCATATTTTTCGGAAAGCCTTCCGAGGGCTTTGTCCACCAGTTTGAAATGCTTTGTCGTAGAAGGTGAACCCATCCAGACTATTTCCTTGGCATCGTTTTCTTTTTGAAGACTGTAGAGAGGGTATTTATCTAAGTCGATTACTGTCGGGAGAAAAATGAGATTTCCCTGAAATTCAGAAATATACCAACGATTTCCCACCGTGACAAATTTGGCTAATTTCATCAGCTCTGGAATTTTGTTCTGTAAGCTCGTTCCTGCGTAATTTGCAGAAATATTATCATCAAAATCAAGGCTGAAAGATTTTATTTTCTTTAAAAAAAACAATTCAAAACCCAGTGGAAGTTTTGGGAAAAGCTCATATTCTATGACCACATGGTCGTATTTCTGAACATGAAAAAAAAGATAAAAAACTCTCTTTATCATACACCAAAGCGCCACCATGTTTTTCATCAGAATATTACCATGCAAGTATCTGAAATAGAAATCATTAAACAACGGCGAATAGGAAGCCTCTACGCCCTCTTTCTCGAACCATTTTTTATAGTTATAAGAACGATAGCGAGAGTTGGCGCCTTTACTGGTGTATTTGGTCAGAAATAGAATTTTCATAGAATGATTTTCTGTGGTTTTTTACAATAAAAAATAAAATTAAGAAAAATGGGAATATCATAATCTTTTGTCTCATCGAAATCCCAAAATTAGCAAGTGTATAAGCCAAAGGAAGCGTACATGCCAATATGATTCCTATATAACTCCACAAGATATAATTTGTCTTAATTTTATCAAAAAACAAACCTTTGATTATAATGAAAAAGATGTACAGCCAAACTAAATTCTCCAAAGCCGAGACTAAAAACATTGGATTTCTAGCTTCAAAAATAAAAGGTCTGAACATGTAGCTGAACCATTTTACAATGAGATTACTATCTTTCATATCTACTCCCGCTCCCCCTTCTAAATTAGCATTCATAGAATTTTGTAGTTTTCCTTCTATATCACTAAAGTTGGTCACTGCTATTTCCTTTAAAAAGAATGGAATAAGAACCAACAGAGCCCCCAAAACAAGTCCCACAAAAATAAATTTAGTCTGCATTTTTATCTTTTTATTAGTAAAAACATAACTAACTCCTCCCCCTACTAATACAAAAATAAGAACATGCAGTCTGATAAGCCCTATCAATAACAATGGTAAAATGTAATGACTCTTCGGTTTATCAAAATAAATGTTGTAACACAAACAACACATGGAATAAAACATGAGAGAATCTTTCCCAAGAGACACCGTCCAAAAGTGTGTTCCTATTAGTAACAAAAGTAAATAAGAAATATTATAGTTTCTATCCGTAAGATCTATTATGACTTCAAATAATTTCAAACAGCCTAAATAAGAAATGAAAGAAAAAACTAAAAAACATCCTAAAAATGACAAATGGAACCACTGAACCAGCATATAATTTAAAAAAATAATAAAAGATGTCCCATTGGAAAGATAAGACAAGCCCCAGTCAGTTATAGACATCGATTCAGAATAATAATGCTTAGCATCCGCTACACTACCGAGAATGAAACCATACGAAGCAAATGTGATAATGAAATGTAATAATCCCATTACCAAAGAAAAAACACCTATTTTTCGGTCAATTTTAGTATACACAGAAAACTGTTTTAATATATATAAAACATACAACAATATCAGAACATAGTCCAATATGTTGATTTCACTGTATATAGATAATGTATTCATTTTTTATTTTGTAATCTTAAAGCTAAGAAAAACAGCATCTGCATAGGAACACAACAAACCATATATCTCCCCATCCCTAAAAAAGGAATAATCAGCAAAAAAACAATTCCTATACCGCTGCTTATCACCAGATTTTTAACCAATATATTTACTTCATTTTTCTTTAAATACCCCAATGTAACCATATTTACAAAAACTGCCAACACAGAAACTATAAGGTAAGAAACAGCATAAACTATATCCAAATCCGCCTCACCTCGCCAAATCAGCGTATAAATCCAAATAGCAATCGCCATTCCCACTCCATAAAGCACCAAAATCCATTTGTATTTGTCTAAAACCGCTATCAGTCCTTCTCTGCTTTCTATAATCAAATACGGTGCATACAAAAACGACAACGAAACCAAAACTCCTGAAACCAACTCTGGGAATTTGGATAAAAATAAAATCTGCTGAATATCCTGACCCGCAATTCCAAAAAAGACCATTAAAACAGCTCCAAGTGAAATAATGATTTGGTCTATTTTAAATAAACTAAAATTCAATATCTGCTGAATTCCCAAACTAAATGGGACTTCTAGTTTCATCAGTTCTATATTCTCAGTTTTCCTCTTTTTCATGATGAAAATCCATGAGAGCAAAAACCTCAGAAAAATACACACTGCATAGAGTGCTATCATTTGCACATAGCTGTATTCAAAGAAAAGCGAACTGACAAGAAGAACTCCAAAAAAAAGAGGATAGGCTGCTATATTGGCAAAAAGTGCGTAGTTATAGTGTTTCATCACATTCATCTGGACAATAGCCACCACACTATAAACATCGAATACTATCGTGCAGAGAATAACAAGTGCATAGGTATAATCATACATTACTGCATAAACACCTGCACACAGAATAGATAATAGAATTCCTTTTTTTTTGATGTATTCCAGTGGGTCATACACACTATTGGAATCTCCTATCATTTTTGCAAAAACCAAACTATCCAGTCCATATTTGGAAATCGTAATTCCTATTATTTGAAACTGAATAAAAAGCAATATCCTGACAGACAGCTCATTAGATATATAATCAAATTTCCCCGAAGCCAACAGCACAAATCCCAATGAAGTAAGTAATCCCGACCCTAATAATTTGACTATTACAGGGAAATATTGTTTATACTTATCTATTATCGTTATTGCATGCCGATACATGAGTTATCATTTGTTACCACCTTCTGCTTCTACTGATGATATGCTTTATTTTATTTTTAAGTCTGTCAAACCAAGTTTTTCCTTCGGTATAATAGCCATAGCCATACTTGTTTCTATACCCAAAGTTGCTCTTCTCCACATCATTAAGAACGAATCCAACATTTTTGATTTTTCCTTCTCTGATATTCTTATTCGCAAAGTCTATCAATGCTTTTTCTGAATATTCAGAACGCATGATATAGATCGTAGCATCCGCTAGATTAGCTAATAATAGCGTATCTGTCACAAGCATCAATGGTGCCGTGTCTATGACAATATAGTCATATTTCTTTTTCAATTCAGCCAATAGAAGTTCATACCTTCCATTTGTCAGAAGGTCGGCTGGATTTGGTGGGATACTTCCAGAATAAATCACATCTAAATACGAACCAGAAGCATATTTATGTATGATACTTTCTATAGTAGTTTCATCATTATATAGGAACTCTGTAAGCCCTGCTACACCTTTCCTTGCTTTATTATTATACCTTTGAAGCTGCGGATTTCTAATATCTGAACCTATTAAAATCACTCTCTTTCTAGGCGTGGACAATGTCTGAGCTAAATTAACTGAAGTAAAGGTTTTCCCTTCTCCATTTACTGTAGAGGTTACAAAGACCACCTTTCCTTCGTCTTTCTTAGGAAGAATAAAGTTCATATTGGTAACCAATAATCGGAAGGCTTCCGCAATCAGGGAAGAATCGTTCGTTCCCACAAGCTCAGACTGGCCTTTTTCCACTTTCGGCAGCTCCGCTAAAACAGGCGTAGAAGAAAGCCTCTCTACATCTTGTTTTGTCTTTATCTTGATGTTTAAAAGCTCTTTTATATAAATAAAAGCAAACGGAATTATCAAACCTAAAAGCAGCGCTCCCATCAATATTATAGGTTTTTTAGGAGACACCGGCACATCAGAAGAATACGCCTCGTCTATCACCCTTGCTTTATCGCCTGTGATGGCTAATGAAATGGCTGATTCTTCTCTTTTTTGTAGTAATAATAGATACAACTGCTCTTTAATCTGTTGTTGTCTTTCTATATTTCTAAATAATTTTTCTATGTTTGGTAACTTGGAAATTTTCCCGTTTGCTCGGTTTTGCTCCATTTGTAGCTCAGAACTTGCTATTTTCAAGTTCATTTTAGTTTTTTGCAAACTCTGCATAATGGAACCTTTTAGTTCATTAAGCTGTTGAGATACATTAACTACCGCTGGGTGGTTTTCCGTAGCAGATGCTAATAATCTGTCTCTTTCTAAAACCAAACGGTTATAAGATTCTATCCCTGCAGAAGCCGTAGGGTCTGTAAGTCCTACTGCTGATGGCAACACCTGATACGCACCCTTATTATTCAGATAGCCTATCATACCATCCACCATCTGTGCTTCAGCATCTATATCAAGCTGTTTAGCTCTGGACTGGGCGCTAGTTTCCAAATTAAGTTTGGCTTCTACTCCTATGTCTGTCAGCTGGTTTTTTTCTTTAAACCTTTCCTTCTCATTCTCAACGCTTTGCAACTCACTGGATATCACCTCAATACGCCCTTCGATGAACTTCATCGTTTCTTTTGACTGAGAGTTTTTATCACTGATTGCATCTTGGTTGTAGGCCACTACCAGATTATCGATGATATCTTTGGCTTTATCCACATTAGGATAGTTCATGGACAGCCCTACTATTGTCGCATCTTTATTAAGCAGCCCTACATTGAGCATTTTTTGCAACTGAACTACACGAGCTTCTTTTGATAAAATAGAAAGGGACAATTCTCCCAAAGCCCCTGCTTTTACAGAGTCAAAATCCTTATTTTTAGTAATGATAATATTGGCATACGGAAGACTTATCAGCTTGTTAAATCTTCCTGTAATTTCATTATCTAACTCACTGGAAGACAATGTAATCTTATCGCCATTTATCTCTATTCTTACATTCTCCTGAGGAAATACCGCATTCTTTTTTTCATTAACTACATTTACAAAAAATGGAGCCGTATCTCCATAAAGCTCTTTACTCTTAAGATTGTCGCTGGAATAAATTGCCACTTGCAGATTTTTGCTTTCCACAACGGCATTCATTAGTTTTTTGGATTTAAAAATTTCTATCTCATTGTCTATACTATTAGAACTCATTCCTCCCAGCTTTGATAAATCCATAAGCAAATCTGCTTCTGTGCTGGAACTTGATGTATTTTTGGCTTCTTTTACCAATACAGAAGATTGCACCTGATAAACATAGGTTTCTGTCCTAAGGTATAACAATGCCAATACTAAAGCAAGGAATGCAGAGACTACAAACCATTTCCAACTCTGTGTATATGGCTTTATCAGTTCTAAAACATCTACTTGATGCTTGTCTGTATTGGGATATTTTGATGAATTTTTATTATTCATTTTTGATGTTTATTTTTTAATAATCAATGCCAAAATTGTCACAATGATAGACGCTACCGATATGTAAATCGTAGTCTGAGGACCAAAAGAAGCAGAATTTTTCTTGGCATTATTAGGTGTTACATAGACCACATCATTTTGTTTCAAATGGTAATAAGGAGAATTGATGAAATTAGCATCTGTAAGGTTGATATAGGCCTGTGTTCTTACTCCATCCTGCTCTCTTACTACTAAAATATTATCCCTTTTTCCATAAATGGTCAAATCCCCTGCAAGCCCCAAAGCTGCAAGCAAGGTGGTTTTTCCATCTGGAATGAGATATTCCCCTGGTTTATTTACTTCCCCAAGCACCGTTACACGATAGTTAGCATAACGAACACTTACTGTAGGGTCTATGATATATTTTCTCAATTTTTTAGTCAGCTCATCTTTCAAAGCCTCCACTGTTTTTCCAGTAGTGCTTATTCTACCCAAAACAGGAAACTCTATAAATCCATCTGAATAAACGGTATAAGTAACACCTGATACAGAAGTCTGTCCAGATGCTGGAAGGTTAGTATTAGGCTGGGAATAATTAACTTGTGATTTATTGATATCAGTCGCTACACCTTGGTTGAAGGGCGCCGTGATACTCATATCCTTTGCGGTCACATATATCAAAAGCTGGTCGCTAGGCTGTATGGTGGATTGCACATTTTTCTGAGATGCCTCTTTTGCTATCTGCTCTATATTCTGCATATAGGCTATTTCTTTTTGATTTTTACAAGAGGTCAAAGCCAAAAGCGCTGTTATTATTAAAAATATTTTTATTTTCATCATTGCTCATTTATAATTATTGCAAATATATCCTTTTTTTTCGGAATTAGGGCTAATCCAACTGCTGGTAAACAGAATTATTACTCTTAAATTCTTTCACTATTTCTTTCAAAGTTCTAACCACTTCTATCTTATTACTTTCTCTGGCAAGATCGTATATTTTCTGGGTTAATGTATTTATTTTTTCAAATTCCATGGTTTCATCCTTGGAAATCATTATTTTCTCGTGATGTGTTGGCAGTGTTTTCGTTCCATCACTGAGCAGTTCTTCATAAAGTTTTTCCCCTGGACGAAGCCCTGTATATACTATTTTAATGTCTATATTTGGCTCAAAACCAGACAACCTTATCATTCTTTCCGCCAAGTCCACTATTTTCACAGGTTCTCCCATATCGAAAACAAAAATCTCTCCTCCCACGCCCATAGTTCCCGCCTGAAGAACCAGCTCGCACGCCTCTGGAATAGTCATAAAGTATCTCACGATATCTGGATGGGTAATCGTAATCGGCCCGCCTTTCTCTATCTGTTTTTTGAAATATGGAATAACCGAACCATTAGATCCCAAAACATTCCCAAAACGAGTGGTCACAAATTTAGTCGTGTTTCCTGGTTGGTTTTGAAGCGCCTGTACGAACAATTCAGCTGCTCTCTTGGACGCTCCCATCACATTGGTAGGGTTTACCGCCTTGTCCGTAGAGACCATCACAAAGGTATCCACTTTGTATTTACTTGCAAGAAGAGCCAAGTTTTTACTTCCTTGGATATTCACTAAAACTCCCTCGTGTGGATTTTCTTCCACCAGTGGAACATGCTTATAGGCTGCGGCATGATAGACCACAGAAAACTTGTATTCTTCAAATACGCTTTCAAGTCTATTGATATTAGAAATATCCGCTAAAACAAATTTAAAATTAACATTCGGGAAACTCTCCTTTAATTCCAATTCTATGGCATACAGCGGCGTTTCTGCTTGGTCTAAAACCACCACCAGAGCAGGGTCTGACATTGCCACCTGTCTTACGATTTCACTACCGATAGAGCCTGCACCTCCTGTTATCAGGACATTCTTGTTATAATGTCTGCTTTTGACTTCCTCATTTTCTATGCTGATAGGTTTTCTGTTGAGCAAGTCTTCTATCTGAATATTTTGTATTTTGAAATAGTCTCCTCCTTCTTTTATCTCCTCTAAAACAGGCGCTTTATACATCTGGATACCTTTCTCCAAGAAGAAATTGACCCATTCCTGCATCGCTTCCTTGGTCAGCCCGTTTCGGTTGATAAGAACGCCGTCTATATCAAGTGTTTTCTGATATTCCTCGATATCATTTTTAGTATAGATTTTTCTATTGAGCAAACTTGCTTGTTTAGAATCCGTTCTCTCTGTAATAAAACCTACCAAATGATACGGAACAGAAGAGTTGTCCGCTATTATTTTTGCCAAAGAAACAGAAACCTCATCTATCCCTAAAACCAAAATTCTCTTCTTTTGGAAATTCTTCCTATATTCTCTTATGAAGTTAAAGAATTCCTTTACAAAAAGACGATAAATAAATAGTAATACAAAGGAAACTCCCGCATAAACGAGTAATAATGATGTCTTGAACAGTTTGTAATCCATCTTCCAATACACCACTACATTAAGAATAACCAAAACAAATATGGTATATACTATGGATAGAAATATTTTAGAAAGGTCTATAAAAGTAGAATGCCTGACAATGCCTGAATAAGTACGAAAAATAATCATAAAAAACACATTCACTCCTACAATGAGAGAACATTTTTTATAAAAATCCATTGTTCCTGTGAAATAGACACCTATCTGCTCTATAACCAACAATGAAAACAACAAAATACATACATCTATAAATAAAACACCCCATCTTGGAAGGTATCTCATTTCAGATATATCTATATTATTATCCCCATCATATATTTTATTAATTATCTTGGATAAAGTTTTTTTCATTAGCTTATTCTTTTATAAAATAGAAACTCTATTTGAAGGCTGTTACAAGACCTCCTTATCCCCCATCACCTTAATTTTAACGAATCTTATCAAAATCAAACCTAATAGGAAAAACACACCCATAAAGAAAGCTGCAAAGCGCATTCCTGCCGCTGATGGCAACACAACATCTACTTGAGCGAAACAGTTCTTTATCACATCATATTTATCGATAATAAACGAAAATATGAGCGTTCCCATCATTATGGCTATTTTTTCTAATACATCATAAAAACTAAAAAATGTAGTATTATCCATACTATTCTCTGGCAAAAGCCTACTATATGTAGAACGAGACATCGCCTGTAACCCTCCCATTACAAGCCCCACCAAACCTGCAACAGCATAGAAATGGTATTCTACATTAGGATTGGCTTTATTAAGAGCATATGCCCACACACAGACCACTATCCAAAGGAAAACCGTGATACTGATTACATTTTTATTTCCTATTCTTTTAGACAATCTCGAAAATATAACCGCCCCGATAATCGCTTCTATCTGAATGATTAACAGAGTTGCTATCAGTTTTCCTTCTTCTAAGTTTATTTCACTTTTCCCAAATAAAGTTGCCATTAGGAAAATCGTCTGCATCCCCACACTATAGAAAAAGAAACTTGATAAGAAATACTTTAGATTCGGTGTTTTAAAGAGTTCTTTTCCTATTTTATAAAGTTCTCTAAAACTCTCTTTTACTATTTCTATGTAGAATTTAATATTCCCTTTTACTACCTGAAACCACCCTCCATGCTCTTCATGAGATTTAAAAATATTTTTAAAATTCAACAAAACCAAATCCTTTGGCAGCTGGTCTTTAACCTCACCAAATTTCGGCAGATGCTTAAATGTATATTGCGAAAAACCGAACCACCAAGCCCCTGTCAATAAGAAACTTACCCTTGTGTAAAACAGCGCCTGCTTAGCATTCTGCGCCACTACCTGTATGAGTATCAAGCAGATAATTACGAGCACCACAGAGCCTATGTATCCATAGACATAGCCCTTTGCGGACAATGCATCTTGTTTATCTTTCGTAGCAATATCAGGCAAAAATGAATTATAAAAAACCAAACTCCCCCAAAAACCAATACTCGCAGTAACGCTGAAAAGCAAACCTAAATACACCGTTTTCATATTCACAAAAAGCGCCAATCCCATACAAGATGTCGCGCCAAGGTAACAGAAAAACTGTAAAAAAGATTTTTTATTCCCGATGATATCAGCCAAAGAAGACAAAATAGGCGTAAGGATAACCACTATAAAGAAAGATAATGTCAAGGAATATCCATAGACCGCATCTGGTTCATACTGCTTCCCAAAAAACGAAATCATATTTCGCACAGGCACTTTTATCCATTTTCCTGTTTCTTCTACAAATTCATTTTTCTCATAAGCCGTCGTCAGAATAGAATAATAGATAGGAAAAATGGTAGATGTAATCACTAGGGAATAAACCGAGTTCGCCCAGTCATACACCGCCCATGCACGCATTATTTTAGGGTTATTTTTTATCTGTTTCATTATTTTTTATCATTTAAGAATCAGCTCCTTTTTGGATTTAATTCTTAGGTAATGGGCAAATTTATGAAATTTTTAAGAAATAATACACTGCCGCCTGAACTCTCGCCAAAACTTCACGCATATGATTTCGATAAAAACTCTCATTTTTTGTAACATCCCGCGCATCAAATCCCAATGCATTCATCCCGTGATTTCTCGCAAAAAACAAAGCTCTGAGGTTGTGATACCCCTGAGACACGATAATCACATTAGACTCATTAAAAATATTTTTACACCGAAGAATACTCTCCCGTGTACTAAATCCTTCAGAATCCTCTGTTATCACATTTTCTGGAACCCCTTCATAACCAACCAAATAACTCTTCATCGCCTCTGGCTCATTATAATATGGGCTTTTCTCTCCACTTACGATGATTTTTTTTATTTTCCCATGGTGATACAGAGTCGCCGCAGCCTTCATTCTAGAGATGAAATAAGGATTTGCCTTACCAGATTTCATCTTTGGAGAAGTCCCCAAAACCAAGGCACATGTTCTAGGAGGTACCTTGCTCACTTGGCTGAATGTCCTTCCATTGGTCAAATGAAAAACCCATACATTCGCCCAGAACATGAGCAGCACCATCATTTCTATCATAACAATAGATATTTTCAAAATATTGCCTAACCTCCTCAATGTATAGCGTTTTTTAACTTTTATTTAATTTTTTGTGTTTGGCTGCTACTTCTTTTTTTATTTAACTTTGCCAAGCTATAAATTTAGCCCAAGAAGTCTAAGGCAAATTTAATTAATTCTTTTCTAAATCTATGAATAAGAATACTAAAAATTGATAGTTTTGGATTTTTTGGGATTTATTACAAATAATAATTTAATAAAATAATTTTTCGAATGAAAAAAATCATCGCTGCATTAACAGTTTTAGCTTTAGTAAGCTGCAACAAAAAAGAGGAAACAAACATCCGAACAGAAAAATCCCAAACTGTAGAAACTACTGAAAAACAAGAGCCGCAAAGCTCTACCCTGCTCAAAGAAATGAGCCAAGAACAAATTTCTGAGGTTTTTGCGCCTAAGAAAAATGACACTCTCTATGTTACCAACTTTTTCGCTACATGGTGCAGACCTTGTATGGATGAAATGCCTCATTTTCAAGAGAAAATGACAGAATTAAAAAACGAAAAAGTAAAATTCACCTTCATAAATTTGGACGAGCCACAGAACTGGACTAAAGTTGCTGATTTCGCGGAAAAATCTGGATTAGGGAATAATATAATTTTATTCAATTTTGGAAACCTTTCCCAAGATTTTTTCAGCAAAAACTTCGAAACATGGAGAGGTGATGCCATTCCTTTTACCCTGATTACAAAAGGAGAAAAACGAGAAGAAATAATGGGAGCTTTTCCATCCAAAGAAGCTCTCACAGAGAAAATCAATTCTTTGAAATAACATTGTAAAAATTTAATAAACAATGGTCTCAAAAGTAAAAATTACCTTGAGGCCATTTCTTATTTTTCAGTTTTTCCTTTCAGAATGTTTAGAAATTTTTTGATTCTTTGCGTTGTACTATTATGCTTGATATTGGTTTCATTGGTCGTTAATCTTAATACTGGATTTTCCGACCTGAGTTTTTCTGATTTTTGGAACCAAGAAAATTTTCATCAAGAAATCATAAGCCTAAGAGCGAATAGAACTTTAGTGGTTCTACTAGCTGGAATTTCTATTCCTACGAGCGGATTCCTGCTGCAGGAATACTTTAAGAATCCATTGGCTGGACCTTCTGTTTTGGGAATTTCTTCCGCGGCGAGTCTGTCCGTGGCTTTCTATATTTTAGCCTCAAAAGATTTTATCATTCCTGAATTTATCCAGCACAGCCTAATCAGTATTTTTGCTATCTCTGGAAGCGTTATTCTGCTGATTTTTTTATTGATTTTTTCTAAAAATTTCAAAGATTCTTCCTACATCATTATTTTTGGATTTTTGGTGTCCGCTTTGACTGGAGCTGTTATCAGTATTTTACAATTTTATGCCGAAAACGAATCCCTAAAAAGCTACATCCTATGGTCTTTCGGCGGGAATAACCAAGTTAGTTTTTCACAAAACTTGGTGTTAGCAGTCCTTGTTTCATTAGGTCTGATTATCACTTTCAAAGCCATAAAACCACTGATAGGAATGAGCCTTGGAGATGACTACGCAAAGACTTTTGGAGTAAATCTCACCCAACTGAAATACACCATCATCATCGCTTCATCTCTGCTATCAGCCTCTGTTACAGCGTTTTTAGGACCTGTTTTGTTCATCGGTGTGATTGTTCCGCACTTCTGTAGAATGATTTGGAATCCTGCCCAGCTATGGCATCAGTGGATTCTCAATATCCTCATCGGCGCCCTGATAATGGAACTTTTCTCCATTGTCTCCGAAATTTGGCAAATGCCTCTCAATATCATCAGTTCACTATTCGGAATTCCTGTGATTTTCCTGATGATGATGAAAAAACGATAAATTTCACAAATTTTAATCAACAATAAAAAATTATTTTTATTTTTAAAATTTTAATTCTAAAACAAATGAAACTCATCAGTTATAATGTAAATGGCATCCGTGCAGCCTTTGGGAAAGATTTTTTATCTTGGCTAAAATCAGCAAATCCTGATATTTTGTGCATCCAAGAAAGCAAAGCCCAGCCCGAGCAAATCGACCAAATCAGTTTTGCGGAACTTGGCTACCAAAGTTACTGGTATTCAGCAGAAAAGAAAGGATACAGCGGCGTAGGAATCGTCACCAAACACGAACCCAAACACATAGAATACGGATGTGGTTTAGAGCATATAGATGCCGAAGGGAGAATCATCAGAGCTGATTTTGAGGACTTTTCCGTGATTTCGGTTTATGTGCCGTCTGCCACGAATATTGACCGATTGGATTTCAAAATGCAGTTTTGCTATGATTTCCTAGACTACATCAAAGAATTAAAAAAGAAAATCCCAAACCTCATCATTTCTGGCGATTTTAATATCTGTCATCAGGCGATAGATATCCACGACCCTATTCGACTTGCCAACACTTCTGGTTTCCTGCCTATCGAACGCGAATGGCTCAGCAAATTCATCGATGAATGTGGACTGATAGACAGTTTCCGATATTTCAACCAAGAGCCAAACCAATACTCATGGTGGAGCTACCGAGCGAACGCCAGAGCGAATAACAAGGGCTGGAGATTGGATTATAATTTCGTGAGCCAATCGATGGAAAACCAGCTAAAAAGAGCCGTCATCCTAAAAGAAGCTGTACACTCTGACCACTGCCCTGTGATGGTAGAATTTTAATCAAAATATTACTATCTTTGTTATGTAATTGGGGTTTAAAAATGAAAACACTTTTTAAATATTTACTCATCATAGCTGTGGTTTTTTTCTTTTTGGGTGTTTTACCAGTAATTTATCCGCTGTCTGTTTTGATCATCTATCCTATATTAACTATCTTAGGATGTTATTTGGGATGGACAGCCTGTAAAAATAGCTGTAATGAAGGTAATGACTAGTCTTCTTCAAAAAAAACAAAACTTTGGCTACAAAACCACATTAACAAAGAAAAAAGTTTTATCTTTATATTTAGGCTTTAAAATGAAAACACTTTTTAGATATTTGCTCATTATAGTTGTTGTGTTTTTCTTCTTAGGTGTTTTACCTGTAATTTACCCACCATCTTTTTTCATAATAATACCTATTGCAGCTCTGCTTTTTTATTTAGGATTAGATGTTAATGGTTGTAACAAAGATGATAATGACTAATCTTCTCAAAAAAACAAAACTTTGGCTACAAAATCATATTAACAGAAAATAAATCTTAAAACTTTTTTAAAACCAAATCCTCTTCGGTAGAAAAAGCATATTTTTATTATCTTTGCCAAAATAAACTTTTATGCTTGTTATTGGTATCGCTGGAGGAACTGGCTCTGGAAAAACTACTGTAGTTTCTAAAATTTTAAAAAGCCTTGACCCTGAGAAAGTTAATGTTCTTTCGCAGGACAATTATTATCATGATAATTCCCATCTTTCGCTTCAGGAAAGAGAAAGTCTGAACTATGACCACCCTAAATCCATTGATTTTGATTTATTGGTGAAACATGTTCGCGCTTTGAAAAAGGGCAAAAGCATAGAACAACCCATTTATTCGTTCGTAGCGCATACCAGAACGGGAAATTACACCGTGATAGAACCTCGCGATGTATTGATTGTAGAGGGAATTTTAGTTTTAACGAGCAAAGAACTCTTGAAGGAGTGTGATTTGAAAGTTTTTGTCCATGCCGACAATGACGAAAGGCTCATCCGCCGTATTCGCAGAGATACTCAAGAAAGAGGCAGGGATTTGGAAGAGGTTTTACACCGTTACCAAACTACCCTAAAGCCGATGCATGATGAATTCATAGAACCATCCAAATCTCATGCAGATATCATTATTCCAAACATGAAACCCAATACCGTGGCGATAGATTTCCTTTCGACCGTAGTGAGAAACTCGCTAAAAACGCCTAATAATGAATCAAACTGAAAATAACCAACCAACAACCAACCAAAAGATGGAACTTGTGAAAAAAATATTTTTGAACAGATATTTTTTCACAGGTGCGGTGTTTGTTTTTTGGATGACTTTCATTGATAATACTTCTTGGCTCGTGGTCAGAAACCTAAACCAAGAAATCAATAAATACGAGGAGCAACTGACTTTCTATAAAGGAGAATTTGAAAAAAACGAGGCTTTCTACAAAAGACTTATGCAGAATAAGGATGAAAAAGAGAAATATGCCCGCGAAAACTACTTTATGAAAAAGAAAAACGAAGAAATTTTTATCCTCGTGGTGGACAGTGCTACTCTAGACCATCCAAAGCCTCAAAACAAATAAAAACATGCATTTTTTTCAGAAAATAACGGCGCCAGAAGTACAAAAATACATCAGTGAAAATCTGAAATCTGACCTTACCAAACTACTTCTGAAAAAATCGTCTTTTCCAGAGGTTTCCATGCAGGAAATCGCCCAGCAGATAAAGGGAAAGCAAATCGCCGCAAAGAAATTTCCTTTCCTATTGAAGGAAAATATAGTCTTCCCAGCGCATCTTAATTTAGAGCAAGCCTCCTCGGAAAGCACCGCAAAGGAAAAAGCCGAAAACCTCAATGGAAAAACTTTTCTAGACCTTACCTGTGGTTTTGGGATTGATGCCTATTTTCTCTCACAGAATTTCAGTGAAGTTACACTTTTGGAGCAAAACAAAGATTTACTGGAAATCGTACAGCACAACTGGAAAATTCTCGACAGAGATGCAAATTTTATCAACGAGAATTTAGAGCATTTTTTAGAGATTAACGAAAAGGAGAAACAATTTGATTTAATCTATCTAGACCCTGCAAGAAGGGACAAAGACCACCGAAAGAAGTTTCTGCTTTCTGACCTTTCACCGAATATTTTGGAAATTCAGGATAAACTTTTGTCAATTTCTAAAAAAATAATAATAAAACTCTCGCCGCTTATTGATTTGAAATAT
>CAUQMH010000023.1:0-19114 GCA_963519075.1 uncultured Flavobacteriaceae bacterium | reverse complement strand
TAAACAAAATCAAATATACTACTCCTAGCCCAAGAAGGGTAAAAATAACCCAATCATGGTTTTCAACGATTCTAACCACTCAAAAAAAATTTTCAACAAAAATAAGGTTTTATATTATTTTTAAACCTGAAGATTTAAAAAAGATTATATTTGCACCTTATTCTGAATGAAAAAGTTAGTTATTATCCCTACTTACAACGAGAAAGAAAATATCCGAGATATTATTTCGGCTATATTTTCTTTGGGACAAGATTTTCATATTTTAGTCGTGGACGATTCCTCTCCTGACGGCACTGCGGAGATTGTAAAAACCCTTCAAAATGAGTTTCCTGCACATCTCCATTTGAGCGTTAGAAAAGCTAAAAATGGTTTAGGAAAGGCTTATCTGCACGGCTTTGGCTGGGCACTTCGTCATAATTATGATTATATTTTTGAGATGGATGCTGATTTCTCACACAATCCCAATGACTTACCAAAATTATTGGAAGCCTGTCAAAATGCCGATATGTCCATAGGTTCTAGATACTGCAAGGGCGTGAATGTGGTCAATTGGCCCATGAGCAGGGTGCTGCTGTCTTATTTCGCGTCTAAATATGTGAGATTTATTTTAGGCATTCCTATTCATGACACGACGGCTGGTTTTGTTTGTTTTTCAAGAAAAGCGCTGGAAAACATCGGTTTAGACAAAATCAGATTAAAAGGCTATGGTTTTCAGGTTGAGATGAAATATCGCGCTTACAAAAAAGGACTAAAATTAGTAGAAATTCCCATCATCTTTACCGACAGAACGCAGGGAGAATCCAAGATGAACGGCGGTATCATCACCGAAGCCATTTTTGGTGTTATTAAATTAAAATTAAAATCATTATTCGGAACTTTATAACTATGAAAAAAATCTTTGTAATGGTTCTTTTTCTGGCATTATTTTCTTGTAATAATTCAGCCGAAAAGCCCAAAAACCTCATCAGTAAGGAAAAACTATCAGAAGTTATAGCAGATTTTGCCATCTATGAGCAAGCCTATGTGATTCAGCCCAAAATGAACTTGGAAGATGCCAATCTTTTTGTTTTGAAAAAGCATAATATTTCGGCTCGTGATTTTAAGGATAGTTATAATTATTATGTCAACGACACCAAAAGTCTGAATGAAATATACGACAATGCTAAAAAAATAATTTTGGAGAAAGACCCGAAAATGAAAGAATATTTAAAGAAAAATAAATTCGAAGACAACCCTAAACAATAAAATATTCCTCTATGAAGAATTTTTTTGAAGTTGAAAAAAACACCACTGGAAAAGCCCGCGCAGGAAAAATAACCACAGATCACGGAGAAATACAAACTCCTATTTTTATGCCTGTGGGAACTGTGGCAAGTGTAAAAACCGTTCACCAGCACGAACTGAAAGAAGACATAAAAGCACAAATCATCTTAGGAAACACCTACCATCTGTATCTCCGCCCAGGAATGGAGATTATGCAGAAAGCAGGCGGACTGCATCAGTTTATGAACTGGGACAGACCTATTCTTACTGACAGTGGCGGTTATCAGGTGTTTTCTCTGGCTGCAAGCAGAAAAATGACCGAAGAAGGAGTAAAATTCAAATCCCATATAGACGGAAGCTATCATTTTATCTCTCCTGAAAAATCAATGGAAATCCAGCGACAAATAGGAGCAGATATTTTCATGGCTTTTGATGAATGTACTCCTTACCCATGTGAATACAACCAAGCCAAAGAATCCATGGAGCTTACTCACCACTGGCTGAAAAGATGTATTGACTGGACATCAGCAAATAAAGAACTCTATGGACATCAGCAGAATTTATTCCCGATTGTTCAAGGTTCTGTCTATCACGACCTTAGAAAAATTTCTGCGGAGGTCATCTCGGAAGCAGGAGCAGCAGGAAACGCCATCGGCGGGCTTTCTGTAGGAGAACCCGAGGAAATAATGTACGAAATCACAGACATCGTTACAGATATTCTCCCAAAAGAAAAACCACGATACCTAATGGGCGTTGGGACGCCTTGGAATATCCTAGAAAGCATCGGGCTGGGAATTGATATGATGGATTGCGTAATGCCGACACGAAACGCCAGAAACGCTATGCTTTTCACTTGGAATGGCGTGATGAACATGAAAAACCAAAAATGGAAAGATGATTTTTCGCCATTGGATGAATTTGGGACAAGTTTCGTGGATAGAGAATACAGCAAGGCCTATGTAAGGCATCTTTTCGTAGCGAAAGAATATTTAGCAAAACAGATTGCTTCCATTCACAACTTGGCGTTTTATTTAGATTTGGCTAGAACCGCCAGAGAACATATTCTTGCTGGAGATTTTTATGAATGGAAAGACCAAATCATACCTCAGCTGAAACAAAGATTGTAATTTTAAATTTCAATTAAACAAAACTCCTTTATTTTAGCTATTTATTCACTATTAGGGAGGTCTTTTTTAAACTATAATTAAATAAATTTAGCTGTTTAAAAAAAATTGTTATATTTGCTGACAAATATCATATAATTATGCTGATAGAACATCACATTGAGATTGAACATAATTTTCAGAATATTTTCTGTGAAAAGTCTTTTGAGGAATGTCTTTCAGAGGAGGATTTCCAGAGATACTTAGATGAAAAGAAAGTTATCTCTATTCCAAAAGGCAAGTTAGTTTTCGCTGAAGGTGAGATGCCAAAGGGTGTTTTTTTCATACAAAAAGGCGCGATAAAACTCTATAAAATGGGGTTTAATAAAAAACAGCAGATTCTACGCTTCGCGAAGGAAGGTGACCTCATCGGTTATCGTTCACTGCTTTCAGAGGAGGAATTTGGTGCATCAGCAGAAGCTATGTCTCCTGTGCAGGTAACTTTCATTTCTGGAGAGATTTTTCATAAGCTGCTTATGTCTAATCCAAAGTTGTCCTATGCCATGCTTCAGAAGATTTCTTGTGAATTTGGAGAGTATTAGAACACCATGAGGCTCCTTGCACAAAAAAATGTAAGAGATAGACTTGCTGAGATTCTTCTTTTACTGGAACTTAAGCTAGGAACTGACCCAGAAGGTTTTATAAAAATTTCTTTGACAAGAGAAGAAATATCTAACCTGATAGGAACCGCCACAGAAAGTGCCATCAGACTTATCTCTGAGTTTAAAACTGATCAGCTGATAGAGGTGGAGGGAAGAAATATAAAAATACTAGACCATAATAGATTGAGAAAACTAGGTCATGTAGATTACAATTAAAATTTTCATAAAATAGGCAAAAGCCTATTTTTTTATGTATTTTTGTCTTTCATATTAAAAATAAAAACTATGTCTGTACATTCTGAAATAAAAAAAATAACCACAGAAACCATCCGAAAAATGAAACAGGATGGCGAGAAAATATCCATGCTCACAGCTTATGATTTTACCACTGCCAGAATGCTAGATGCTGGTGGGATAGATACTATTTTGGTGGGAGATTCTGCTGCCAATGTAATGGCTGGATATGAGACCACCCTGCCTATTACCCTTGACCACATGATTTATCATACACAGAGTGTAGTGAGAGGAATAAAAAGAGCTTTGGTGGTTGTGGATTTACCATTTGGTTCTTACCAATGTAATCCAGATAAAGCCTTAGATTCCGCGATCCGAATCATGAAAGAAACTGGAGCGAGCGCCATCAAACTAGAAGGTGGAAGCGAGGTAGCTGACTCTATCAAAAAAATCGTGAATGCTGGGATTCCTGTGATGGGTCATCTTGGGCTTACTCCACAGAGTATCAATCAGTTCGGAAGTTACAAACTCAGAGCTAAAGAAGATGCCGAAGCCCAAAAACTAATCGAAGATGCTAAATTATTAGAAAGTTTAGGTTGTTTTTCCTTAGTTTTAGAGAAAATCCCTAGCCAGTTAGCAAAACAAGTTACAGAGAGCATTTCCATTCCTACTATCGGTATCGGAGCGGGTGTTCACTGTGATGGGCAGGTATTGGTTTATCAAGATATGGTGGGAATGAATGAAGGTTTCAAGCCTAAATTTTTAAGAAAATATCTTGACCTTTATCCTGAAATCACCTCAGCTGTGGGACAATTTGTAAAAGATGTAAAAGAACAAAACTTCCCTAATGAAAATGAAAGCTACTAAATCCATACTAAAAAGCAAATGGAGTTTATTCCTTGTTTTTTTATTCAGTTTTTCTCTTTCCCATGCTCAGAACACTTCATATACGATGATTAGTGCAGGATACGCTTACCAAAATCAAAGTTTTGGAGAAGTGGGCGGAAAACTATTCATTGCCCAAAAGGACACTGATAATGTAGCATTTCGTGTCGGTGCATCTGCTCTGATGGGAGCGACAAATGGTAAATTTGCGATAATGCCAAAAGTCCAAGGAGATATTTTATTCAATCCTAGAAAAGAGGTCTATGTCGCTCATGCCTATTACTACATGGCTGGTGTGGAGGCTACTACTAAGTATTTCGCGCCTTATTTAGGAATTAGTTTGCTTGGTTTATTTGATATCACTGGGGGGTATGCTTTTTTGTATCCGAACCAAACGCTTCATGGAAAAGAGTTAAAAGGATTTCGTTTAGGAGTTACTTTCAACATGCCGACAGAACTTTTCAAGAACTCAAGCAATAAACCTAAAGGATAATTTTCTAGTAAAAAATTTGCTTTTCTGGTGTATTTTTATTTACTTTGTAATATAGTTTATTCAAAATTATAAAATACATGAGGTAAAATTCTACATTTTCAATAATTGATATAATGGGAGGAGATTCATCTTCTCTGTAAAAAATGTAGAGTTATGAAAATATCTGACAGTTGCCTCATATCACAATATCAAAAAGGTGATGAACAGGCTTTAGAAAAGTTAATTCAGAAACACCAGCAGGACTTATTTTCTTTCATTTTTTATAAAGTGAAAGATGAAGATCTAGCAAATGATTTTTTTCAAGATACTTTTATAAAAATCATCATCAAACTAAAAGAGGGAAAATATACAGAAGAAGATAAGTTCATCCTCTGGGCTAAAAGAATCGCCTCCAATCTTATCATAGACCATTTCCGTGCAAAATCCAGACATATCACTGTGTCTGAGACATCTTACATGGATGATGAATTTTCTATTTTTGACACCATTAAAGAAACTGATTTCAATGTTGAGGAACAGCTGATCCTCAGCCAGATACATGAGGATTTAAAAAACATCATCGTATTTCTTCCTGAAAATCAGCAGGAAATCATCAAAATGCGTTTCTATGATGAACTGACATTCAAAGAGATAGCGGAACTGACAAATACAAGCATCAATACTACTCTCGGCAGAATGCGCTACGCCTTGATGAACATTAGAAAAATAATTGCAGAAAATAAAATTGTTTTAACATCATAATAATTAACAGTTTTTTTTCGTTCGAGAAATAAAAGTAAATATCTCACCTATGAAAAAAAACTACAATTTTGCTAAAATTGTACTTGTACCTAAAAAGAAAACCATAGATTTTATTCTAAATTTTTCTAAGAGTATCAGTGTAATTAGTTTAAACAAGATGGATTTTATTGCCTTCAAAAATTAACAAAAACTCCTTTTAAAAAGGAGTTTTTATCATTTATTCTCTTCTAAAAGAGGTTCTATGTATTGTCTGTCATTGCTGAGGCGCGGGACTTTATTCTGTCCGCCCAGCTTCCCACGAGATGCCATCCAGTCGTAGAAGAGATTGGTTCTCGCTTTATGGATAATCGGCGGTTTCAGGGTCATGTTATTGTATCTTTTCGCCTCATAATCAGAGTTTAAGGATTTCAGTGTTTCATCAAAGATTTCAGAAAAACGCCCAAAATCATTCGGCTCTGTGGAAAACTCTATCATCCATTCGTGGCTTCCAGATTCGCCATCTTTCATATAGACTGGCGCACCTGTGTAATCTGTTATTTTCGCATTGGTTTCTTGGCAAGCCTTAGAAAGGGCTGTTTCCACATTGTCTATCATCAGTTCCTCACCAAATGCATTGATATAATGTTTGGTTCTTCCCGAAATTTTAAATCTAAATGGTTTCAGGTCTGTGAATCTTATCGTATCGCCTATCAGATAGCGCCAAAGCCCTCCATTAGTGGTGATAACGACTGCATAATTTTTCCCTAATTCTACATTTTCCAGCGAAACAGCTTTTGCGTTTTCTGTCCCAAAAGTATCCATCGGGATAAATTCATAGAAAATTCCATAATCCAGCATGAGAAGCATTTCATCGCTACCAAATCGGTCTTGAATTCCGAAAAATCCTTCCGAAGCATTATAAATTTCATAATAGCGGATACCCTTGCCTATCAGCTGTTTATATTGCTCTCTGTACGGCACAAAACTAATTCCGCCATGGAAAAACACTTCCAGATTTGGCCAGACTTCAGAAATAGATTTTTTCTCTGTATCTTTCAGAACCCTTTGCAGAAGCACCATCATCCAGCTGGGAACTCCCGTAAGACTTCCCACATCTTTGTTTTTCACTTCTGAAACTATGGCTTTCAGTTTGGTTTCCCATTCGGACATGAGGGAAACTTCTCTACTCGGCGTCGTGGTTCTCTCTACCCAAAAAGGCAGATTTTCTATCAAAATCGCTGATAAATCACCGAATTTCGTTCCAAAACTTTCATAAAGCTCGGCACTTCCGCCTAATCTTAGATTTTTAAATTTAAATAAATTGCTGTCTTTGTGATTGTTAATATAAATCGCCAAAAGGTCTTTCCCTGCCTTATAGTGGCAGTTTTGGAGGCTTTCATCCGAAATTGGGATGAATTTGCTCTTTGCGTTGGTTGTTCCAGATGATTTCGCGAAATGTTTTATTTTACCAGGCCAAAAAACATCAGGATTTCCTTGTCTCGCCTTCTCGATAAAAGGTTCAAAATCCTCGTATGACACAATAGGAACCTGCTTATTGAAATCCTCATAAGACTTAATTTCTTCAAAGTGATGAAGTTTCCCATATTCCGTATTTTTCGCTTGGGAAAGCAGGGAAAACAAAACTCTCTGCTGAGTCTCGATAGGATGTTCGATAAACTGGTTTATTCCTTCCATTCTTCTGAGAATGAAAAGATTAAATATTTTATTTAAAATAGAGTTAAATGCCATAGTGACAAAGGTAAGAATATTTTAAAATTTCTGCCCTATTTATCCATTTCTTTGTATCCCACATCTACAAGATAGAGTCCGTGTGCGGGAGCGGAGGCACCTGCTTTATTGCGGTATTTGGCTTGGATGATGTCATGCAGATCCTCTGGTTTTATTTTTCCTAAACCTACTTCTACCAATGTTCCCACGATAGCCCTAACCATATTTCTTAAAAAACGATTAGCCGAAATGGTAAAAACAAGGCTGCTACCTTTTTGGTTCCACTGGGCGTGATAAATTTTACAATTATTGGTTTTTACATCCGTGTGCAGTTTAGAAAAACTGGTAAAATCTTCATATTCAAAGAGAATTTTACATGCTTCGTTCATTTTTTCTACATCTAGTCTTTGTCTCCACATCTGCCACGAAAAAGCCTCTGTGAAAGGGTCTTTTTCTAATGAAATATGGTATTCATAAGTCCTATAAACTGCGCTAAATCTCGCGTGCATCTCTTCTTCAACCTGAAAAATTCTCTTAATGGCGATGCTCGGCGGGAGAAAAGTGTTCAGTCTCTTCACTAAATCTGCGCTGATAGGCTGGTCTGTATCAAAGTGGGCAAATATCTTTCGTGCATGTACGCCCGTATCGGTGCGACCTGCGCCTGTGGTTTTTATGTCTTCTCTCAGTAGTGTTGAGAGGGCTTTTTCTAAGACTTCCTGCACGGTAATCTGCTTTGGCTGTATCTGATAGCCAAAAAAATGAGTTCCATTGTAGGAAAATTCTATAAAATACCGCATAATTTGCAATTTAAGACTGCAAAAATCGTAAATTTCTATTACATTTGCCTCGTTTTGGTGGTCATTTAGCAATGAAAAAAATATTACTTCTCTCGGACACGCATTCTTATATGGATAATCGTATTTTGGACTACGCCTCACAGGCGGATGAGGTATGGCATGCAGGAGATTTTGGAAATCAGGAAGTAATAGACAGCCTCAGCGCCGTAAAGCCTCTGAAAGGTGTCTTTGGGAACATAGATGACGCAGGAATACGGAAACAATTTCCAGAAATACTGAGATTTACCTGCGAGGAAGTGGAAGTTTTGATGACGCACATCGGTGGCTATCCCAAAAAATACGCTCCCAGCATCAAAGCGGAACTGCTCCAGCGCCCACCGAAACTCTTTATCTCTGGGCATTCTCATATTTTGAAAGTTATGTTTGACCAAGATTTGGGACTGCTGCACCTTAACCCTGGCGCATGTGGAAATGTGGGCTGGCACAAGGTAAGAACAATGATGAGATTCGTGATAGATGGGCAGGAAATAAAAGATTTGGAAGTAATAGAACTCGGCACAAGATAAAAATATGAAAATAGGCGATAAAGTTTCGGTGATTGATGAGGATTTGGAGGGAATATTGGTCTCGGTAAAGGATAAAATGGCGGTTTTTGAGGATTCGTATGGTTTTCAGCACGAATATCCTTTGGCTCAGCTTGTTCTGCGTGGAAACTTGATTTATGATGAAGTTCCTTTGACCAAAAAAGAAGAAACGAAAAAAAATATTTCCCAAAAGCACCAAAAAAACGCGATGAAAATAGACCTTCACTTTGATCAATTAGTGAAAAACCCTAATGAATATGACTCTTGGGAACGGCTTTTCATCCAAAAAGAACGGCTAATGGAGGTTTTGGACTTCTGCAAAGCGAATAAAATAAAACGACTGGAAGTCATCCACGGACTTGGCGAAGGCGTTCTGCAAGAGCTGGTCTATGAAGTGCTGCGAGGCTATGCTGGAATAGAATTTGAGGAAAATGAATTCTTCAAGCATCAGTCTGCTTCGGTGGAGGTGAGATTTCTTTGAGGTTGATGTTTTTTCAGATTATTTCACTTATTTTATTCAACCTTACAAAGATATTTCTTAAAAACAATCTTTTCACAAAATTTTCTCTTATTTTTGTGGAATGCAAATAGTTATTATCGGTTCAGGGAATGTTGCCTATCATCTGGCGAAAGCTTTTACGGAAAACCAAATTCCTGTAAAACAACTTTTCGGCAGGAATGAGGCAAGTTTGGAGAAAATCTCCTCTGAGCTCGGGATTTCGTATTCTACGGAGCGTTTAGACCCTGCGGATTTATACATTATCGCGGTGAAAGATGATGCCATCGGTGAAGTTTCCAAAATCATCACGGACAAAAACAGCCTCGTAGCCCACACTTCTGGCTCTACCCGAATGGAAATTCTGGCTGGAGAATACCGAAAGGCGAGCTTCTATCCTTTACAGACTTTTTCAAAGGAGAAAAAACTGGACTATTCTAAAATCCCATTTTTCATCGATGCTGAAAATGAAAACGACAAGGAAATTTTGATGAATTTAGCCAAAAAAATTTCTTCAAATGCGATGTTTGTAGATGATGAAAAAAGAAAATACATTCATCTCACTGCCGTTTTTTCTTGTAATTTTGTCAATCATCTTTTTGCCAGAGCAAAAGAAATTTCTGACAGCCAAGACATTCCTTTTGAGTATTTTCTTCCACTGATAGAAGAAACCGTTGATAAAATCCATTCTATCAACCCAAAAGATGCCCAGACGGGGCCTGCCAGAAGGAACGACCAAAAAATATTGCAAATGCACGAAACTCTCTTGGAAAACGATGAACAGAGAGAAATTTATAAAATAATGAATCAATCGATAAAAAAAATGTATGAGTTATAAATCAAAATTAAAAGATATAAAAGCCTTCGTATTTGATGTAGATGGCGTTTTCACGGATGGAAGCATCGTTCTGATGCCAGATGGGAGTATGAGCCGTACGATGAATGTCTTGGACGGCTATGCTGTGACCAAAGCCATAAAAGCAGGCTACAGAATCGCTTGTATCACAGGAGGAAGCGACCCGATGGTGAAACACAGGCTCAATTATTTAGGGATAACAGATTATTACCCAAAATCCAGCTACAAGCTTCAGAATTTTGAAGATTTTAAAGACAAATACGATTTGAAAAACGATGAGGTTTTGTCAATGGGAGATGATATTCCTGATTATGATATGCTTAGGCTGTCGGCTATCGGTGCTTGTCCTATCAATGCTGTTCCAGAAATCAAGAAAATTGCCGATTATATTTCGCCTATCCACGGCGGAAAAGGCTGTGTGCGAGATGTGATAGAACAAGTGATGAAAGTGCAGGGAAAATGGACAGAGGAGGACGATATCGCTTCTGTATAAATCAAAATAATATGAAATTATACTTAGGTTCGCAGTCGCCACGCCGCAGGGAATTACTCGGTTCTTTGGGATTTGATTTTGAGGTTATTGATATAAAATGTGATGAGATTTATCCCGAAAATCTCCCTGCAAGTGATGTTGCTGCTTTTCTTTCGGAGCTGAAAGCCAAGGCTTTCCGAAGTTTGGAGAAATCTGAAATTCTTCTGACAGCTGATACTGTGGTGGTTTTTGAAAATGAAATTTTAGGAAAACCAAAATCCAGCGAGGAAGCCAAAGAAATGCTCAATACACTTTCTGGAAAAACGCACCAAGTATACACTGCCGTAAGCATCAAAACTCATGATAAAATCCTGACACAGACCGATGTGGCGGATGTGAGTTTTTTGGATATTTCGGAGGAGGAAATAGATTTTTATGTTGATAAATTCCAGCCGATGGACAAAGCAGGAAGCTACGGAATACAGGAATGGCTGGGAATGGCAAAAATTGATAAAATAAATGGGAATTTCTACACCATCATGGGACTTCCCATGGCGGTGGTGTATTCCTTATTAAAAAAGGCTGAAACTGAATAATTATACAATAAAACACGAAATAATAGAGTTTAAAATAAACGATGAAAAAAAACATATTCTTATTGTCCGTTTTTGTCTTGGCTGTGGGCTGTTCCACAAGAAAGAACAAGTTTGTCAATAGAGCTTATCATAATTTTACAGCTTATTATAATACTCTTTTCCATGGAAAAGAAGCCCTGAAAGCCGAACTAAAATCACAGAAAGAAAGCCACAGAGACAATTTCCAAGAAGGATACATAGAGGTTTTTAGCCAAAATTCTTTGATTCCTTCCAGCGAAGAGGAAGATATTGATGCTAATTTCTTTGGTGATGTTATCTCTTCTCCCATCCAAAAAAATAACATTAGTAATTTCCAAAAAGCAGAGGAAAAAGCCCTAAAAGCGATAAAAAAACACTCTATGGTTTTCGGGGGACAGCAGAAGAATAAAGAGATTTTTAATGCTTATCTTCTCCTGATAGAATCTCGCATCTATCAAGGAAAACTAAGTTCTGCTCTAGAAGCCATCAGCCAAGTTTATCAGACAATGCCAAGAGACAAAAGGCTTCCTCTAGCGAAGATATATGAGGGTCTGATTTACTCCAAGATGAAAAACAACATCCGTGCAGAAGAAATTTTCTATGATTTAGATAAAAACTATACTCTTACCAAACAACAAAAAGCGGTTATGAGTGTCTATCAGGCTGAAAATCTGCTGCATAGCAACAGAAAAAAAGAAGCCATAGACCATTTAGAAAAGGCTTTTGTCCTTAATAAATCCCGACAAACAAAAAGCAGAATCGCCTATCTACGAGGGCAGATTTTAGCGGAATTGGGAAATATGGAAGAAGCCCGAGAAAGCTTCGTGACAGCGTATAAATATTCTAATGATTTTGAATTAGAAGTAAAATCACAAATAGAAATCGCCAAGACTTTTAACAATGACAAAGACTACGAAGAGGCTAAAAAATATCTGGAAAATATAAGTAAAAAAGGAACTTATGCTTCCAGAAAAAATGAATTTTACTATGCTCTAGGGCTGTTAGCTGCCAAAACAGGAAAAGAAAGCGAAGCCAATGAGTTCTTCCAAAAATCCATCAAAGAGAAAATGTCTGACCCACATATCCGTGGGCTGGTTTATTACGAAATCGGAAATTCACATTTCAAAAAAAGCGATTATATAAAGGCTGGCGCTTACTATGACAGCGCTGTGAGTATCATAGAACACGCTCCTACAAAAGATAAAATAAAAGAACTCTCCACCAACATCAAGAACATTTCTAAAAACTACTACCTCATCAAGAAAAATGACAGCATTTTAGCTCTTACCAAAATGTCTGAAAATGAACTAAATGACTTTTTTCAGAAACACATCAATGAACTGAAAGAAAAAGAAGAAAAAATAGAGCTGGCAAAAAGAAAGGAAAAGAAAAATAAGGAACTAGAAAAATATTTTTCTTATGACAACAGCTCTGATTTTAAAGGATTTGAAGATAATTTCAGCAGCCAAAAAGGAAATAAATTTTATTTTGCTAATGAAATTACTGTAGCCAAAGGAAGTAATGAATTTAGAAAAATATGGCAAAACAGAACGCTGAGCGACAACTGGAGATATGGCGAGGATAATAAGCCAGGCGGTTCTCTGGATGATTTAGAAAATGAGGCTCTGGGCAGAACTACTGCTGATGCTAGGAGATTTGAGGTTGCTTTCTACACAGAAAAAATACCAAAAGAGAAAAAAGCTATTTTAGGACTGAAAAAAGAACGAGACAGTGCAAGTCTGGAGCTGGGCAGAATGTATGAAACTTATTTCCAAAACACACCGCTCGCTACCAAAACACTATACGACTTGGTGGACAATCAGCCTGAAAAAGATATAAAACTACAAGCTCTATACCTCATCTTCTCTATGAATCATGAGAAAACTCCTAGTCAGGCAGAAAGAGCCAAAAATATCATCATTCAGGAATTCCCAGATACACCTTATGCTACTTTTGTGAAAAATCCTAGAAATACCAATTTCACAGAATCCGAAGAAGAGGTGAAAAAAGTCTATCAAGAGGCCTATGCTCTGTATAGTGAAGAAAAATACAAAGAAGCACAGAATATTGTAAATCAAGCTGTTGAGAAATATCCAAAAGATGCTCTCATTCCTAAATTTGAGCTGCTAAATGCGTTCATCATCGGAAGAAGCGAGAGCAAGGAAAAAATGATTTCTTCTCTACAGCAGATTGTCCTAAACTATGAAAGAACCAACGAAGGGAAAAAGGCCAAAGAGATTTTAGATTTCTTAGTTCCACCTAAAAAAGAGGAAAAGACAACTGACACAGAAAACGAGGATACAGAGAATAATGAACAAAATCCTGAACCTGAAACCACTGAAAACGAAACGGACCTCTCTATAAATGAATCTGAAACTTCAGCCAGAATAGAGGAAATTCCAAAAGAAAAACCAAAAGAAACTCCGAAAGAGGAACAAAAGAAACAAAAACCTAAAAAACTAGAACGACCAGTCCAAAGCTGGGAAAAACAGTATTTAGATTAATCATAAAAACCAGCATCAGAGAAATATCTGATGCTGGTTTTTTATTTTACATTAAAATTTATGTTATAAGGAAATTACTTCTTCTTCACTCCGTGAAAATCTTTCAAGTAAAACGGCTCGAAATAGACAATATCTTCAAAGTCTTTTTGCTTGTATTTTTCTACGGCTTTTTTAATCAAGTATTTCGCTGATGGATAGATATTTTCGTTGTATTCCGCCTGCGAAAGTTTCAGCACCTGCTGTGCTTTCAGAGAGCCATCTCCTACGAAAAGTATTTTTTTGCCCTCATATTCCTGAAAAGATTCTTCATCCAAAATCTTCGCGTTTGTCTCTACCAGCATCTGCCCTGATTTCCCATCAAAAACAGCCGTATAGACCTCCATTCTACGAGCATCTATAAGTGGAATTACCAAATCATAATCGCCCAAAAATGGCTCTACCATAGTTTCCAGAGAATTTACCGTTACCAAAGGAATACCAAGCCCAAAACAAAAGCCCTTAGCCGAGGCCGCTCCTATCCGAAGCCCTGTATAAGACCCTGGCCCTTTTCCTAACGAAACTGCATCCAAATCCTTCAATTTTATTTCAGCTCCTTCCAGAGCCCATTCTATATAAGAGTGGAGGTTTTCGGATTGTTTATAATCCTGCGATACTTTCTCACAAAGACAAAGCAGTTTTTCATCAGACGAAATGGCAACAGAGCAGTTTTTAGACGAAGTCTCTATGTGTAGAATTTTCATTCAGCAAAATTAATTTTTTTATTTAAAATCCTCAAATATCTATGATTTCAAAAGCATTTTCTATATGTTTGATTTGGAATTGATTATTTTCATTCGGAAGAATGGCGATTATATCAAACCTTGCTTCCTTGTCTATTTCATTTTCTTCCAAAAAATGGCTCGCGGCAGAGATGAGCAGCCTGATTTTCTTCTTATTCACCGCCTCTTCTGGACTCAGGAAAGTATCTGTGCTTCTGGCTTTTACTTCTATTATAATGATTTGATTTTCAGTTTCTGCGATGATATCTATTTCGGCTTTTAGGTAGCGGTAGTTTTTGACTAAAATTTTATAGCCTTTCTTTTCCAAAAACTCTACCGCCAGATTTTCGGATTCCTTCCCAAAGTCATTATGCTCAGCCATTTATGGAATTATAAGAATTCTACTTTTGCTCCCGTTTCGGAAATGTTTAGTTTTATTTCAGACCCTAAAATCAGTGGCACATTATCAAAAATATGCCCATTAGGAAAAGCGAACAGCTTTGGGAAAGAATATTTCTTGAGTCTTTCGGCGATGATTTCATAAGCCATAGCATTATAACTATACTCATAATCAGGGTTTTCTGCTTCGTTTCCCATGTTAATCATCCCTCCGATGATGATGCCCTTTATTTTCCTAAAAACACCAGCTAAATCAAGGGAAATGAGCATTCTGTCCAGCGAATAAAAATTCTCGCCGATGTCTTCTATAAACAAGATTTTGTCCCTGAAATCTACCGAATACGAGCTTCCCAAAAGCGCATAGATCAGCGCCAGATTTCCACCAACTAAAATTCCCTCTGCACTTCCGTGGTTATTCTGTGGATGTGGAGCGACCTGATATTTAGGCTTTTTTCCGCTGAAAATATTGAAAATCCCTTCGTAACTTTCCGTAGAAACTCCAAAAGATGAGGTCTTCAGCGTCTGTCCGTGGATACTCGAAAAGCCCTTTTTCAAGAGGAAACTTTGGATAACGGTATTATCCGAATAGCCGATATACCATTTCGGATTTTCTTTGAAATGATTGAGTTTTAGATGTCCCAAAAGATGCTGACAGCCATAGCCGCCGCGTGTAGCCCAGATGGCAGAAACCTCATCACTGTTCAATGCCCAGTTCAGGTCAGCAATCCGCTGTTTTTCCGTTCCAGAATAGCTGTACCCAAAGGAAAATCTGCCCAAGCAATGAGGACTGAGAACAGGCTCATAGCCTTTGGATTTTATGAGTTCCAGCGTGGATAAAATCTGCCTTTCTTCCACTGAACCAGCAGGAGAAACGACTGCTATTTTATCGCCTTTTTTAAGGGTTTTTGGGAATATGACCGCCATAAGTGTCTATTATTGAGTATCTTTTTACTTTATTTCTTCTCGTTTGATGCCTTTTTCTTCTAATCTTTTGTCCAATTGGTTAAAGGATTTGAAACTTTGAAGGAAAATAAACACGCTCAGAACCAGCAGAATAAAACCTACGCCTTTTCGGATTTTATTAGCCACTTGCTGGTTGAGTTTATTGTGAAATTGTTTCGCCAAGTAGATTTTCGCCAAGTCTATCAAAAGATATGTCCCGATAACCAAGCCGATGTAAAGCAAAAATCTGCCCGTGTCGGGATAGTTTTTTCTAATGAAAATGACGGTTACCAACCAGAAAAGCACCACACCGATGTTCAGAATATTGAGCAGAAAACCATTGAGAAATGTTTTCAGATAGTTTTGGTTGATGAGTCTTTCCTCGCCTGCGATGTGCATTCTGGTTTTAGAAACTATCATATAAATCCCATAAACAAAGATAATAAGCGCCGAAATCCTATAAAAACTCGGGTATTGGTCTATGATGTGGATAATGTCCTGACTACTGAAATACGCCGCCACAATGCACACTATATCCGCAAAAACCACGCCCAAATCCAGCGCCAATGCATGCCGAGGCCCTCGCGAAAGGCTGGTCTCCACCAAAAGGAAGAAAACAGGCCCAATGAATACCAAACTAAGCATAAAACCCAAACCGACAGCAGAAAAAATAAGCTCTATCATAGAATGCGAATTCTTAATTGAAACTCCAAAAATACAGAATTTATTTTTAGATGAAAATCATTATATTTGTCCAATTAATTTTAAATTCAATATAAAATGAAAAAACTTTTATTTTCAGCTCTCGTGGGAGCAATGATTATTTCGTGCAGCAGGGATAATGACAACTCAAACCCTACAACACCTCAGGCGCCTGCAATCAGCCAGACAGTAATTCTTCCAACCAAAGTTACCTCTTCTCGAACTGGTAAAGCAGATGAAGTATCTACTTTAATTTATAATGGAAATAAGCTCGTGAAAGCTACTCATGACAACAACAAAGATCAAACTTACACTTATACAGGAGATTTAATCACTTCTATGAATAATCCTGATGGAAGTTCTTATGTATTTAATTATGATTCTAATGGAAACCTTATATCTGAAAAAACAAAATTTTATAATGGTTCTATTAAAATTTTAGAAGAAAATACAACATACACCATCAATGGTTCTACTGTAACAGCACAAAAGATATCTAAAAATTATAGCCCTTTAGATGGAACATACTCTTCCACAACAACTTCTACCATCACTTACACATTAGATACAAAGAAAAGACCTATAAAAAGAGTAGAAGTTTCTGAAAACAAAGATACAACAGAAAATATCACTCAAAAAAACAATAAAACTTTTACTTACCAATACGCAAATCATCACAGTTTTTCAGAAAACATAAAAGGAATGGATAAACTTAATTATTCATCTGTTGCAATTGGAGGAGAAGATAGCGATGACATATTCTTTCCTATTTCTTATGTAAAGAAAGAAATAAACGAAACTCTTTATCATTCTGGTAGCCCTTATCAGAATGGTAATTATACAAGAGAATCTATGGTAGAATATACTTTAAACACTAACAACTATCCTACGAAAATACAATTTAAAACTAAAGACCCTGCTACAGGACAATATAAAAATAATAATTCTTATTACACAATAGAATACAACAAATAACATAAAAGCTCCCTTTTTAGGGAGTTTTATCTTTTTGGTCTAAAGATATTATTCTTATATTTGTCCAATTAATTTTAAATTCAATATAAAATGAAAAAACTTTTATTTTCAGCTCTCGTGGGAGCAATGATTATTTCGTGCAGCAGGGATAATGACAACACAAATCCTACAACGCCTCAGACACCTGCAATCAGCCAAACAGTAATTCTTCCAACCAAACTTACCTATTCTCAAACTGGTAAAGCAGATGAAGTGATTACTTTTAGTTATAATGGAAATAAGCTCATGAAAGTTACTCGTGACAACAAAGATGTAATTTACACTTATACAGGAGATTTAATTACTTCTATAAATAATCCTGATGGAAGTTCTCATGTATTTAATTATGATTCTAATGGAAACCTTATCTCTGAAAAAGAAGAATCTTATAGTGGTACTATTAAAGTTTTAGAAGAAAATACAACATACACCATCAATGGTTCTACTGTAACAGCACAAAAGATATCTAAAAATTATGATGATATAACTGGAACTCTATCTTCTATATCCACTTCTACCATCACTTACACATTAGATGCAAAGAAAAGACCAATAAAAAGTGTGGAAGTTTCTGAAGAGAGAGACTCAATAGGAAATCTTATTGAAAAGACGAATAATAATACTACTACTTACCAATATGCAAATCATCATAGTTTAATAGAAAACATAGTTGGTTTTGATAAATTGACCTATTCTGATTTTCTTTCTAATAATGAGGATTTTCCTCATAATATCGTTTCTTATATGAAAGAGGATATCAATAGAACCTATTATCATTTTGGTGGCAGCCCTCATAATGAAAGTTATATTAACGAGGTTAAAGTAGAATATTCTGTTAATGCTAACAACTATCCTATTAAAATACAATATAAATCCAAAAACCACATCAATAGACAATTTGAAAATAGAGATAATAGTTATTACACGATAGAATACAATAAATAACACAAAAACTCCCTAAAAAAAGGGAGTTTTCTCTTTTTGTTTTAAAGATATTTTCTTATCTTCGTATAGTTAATCTTAAAAATCAATAAAAAATGAGAAAGCTTTTATTTTCGGCTCTTATGGGAGCGATGATTATTTCGTGTAACAGGGATAATGATAATGTAAGTCCTGCACCTACAATCGATGATCCAAGTATTCTTCCAACCAAATTCACCTATTTTATACCTGGTGATAATGAGGAAGTAATTACTTTTAGTTATGATGGAAATAAGCTGGTAAAACTTACCCAGAATAATGAAGATATAATTTTCACTTATACAGGAGATTTAATTACTTCTGTAAGATCTGATGATAAATACCTTGAGTTTGGCTATGATGCTAATGGAAATCTCATATCTGAATATGAAGAACTTTATAACCATGGTGCTAAAATTAATGAAAAAAATACAACATATACCATCAATGGTTCTACTATAACAGCAGAACAAACAGCTAAAAACTATGGTTCTTCAGGTTTATGGTTAGTTCATACATCTGTATCTACAAATACCTACACATTAGATGTACAGAAAAAACCAATAAAAATAGTAGAGGCTTATGAAGAAACAGACACATCGGGAAATATTAGACGAAAAGACAATAATGCCTTTACTTACCAATATGCAAATCATCATAGTTTCTTAAAAAACATAAAAGGATTAGATAAACTTTACTATTCATCTCTTAAAATTGGAGAAGAAAAAATTATTAGCATGGTATTTCCTTATTCTTATATAAAAGGAGAAGTGAATGTAACTTTTTATCATTCTGATAGTTCTACTTCGAATGAAAATTATGCATATGAGACTAAGGCTGAATATACCTTAAACACTAATGGTTATCCTACAAAAATAATATACAAAACTCCAGACCATATCACAGGACAATATGAAGAGAGTGGTGC
>CAUQMH010000022.1:0-19210 GCA_963519075.1 uncultured Flavobacteriaceae bacterium | reverse complement strand
TATCAATACTGTCCTCCCAGCGGCATGAACCCTTTCTGCTCGGTAGAAGAAGCTTTTTCAGTAATGAACAGTACATATTCATTAATTTTTGCAGGATAAAGCCTGTTGATGCTCTGCTGCATTTTGCTGTAGTGCGACAGGGGATTATCATCAGGAGTGTCAATATCTTTAGTTGTGACAGCTGAGATATCCAGAACAGGCTGTTTTTTTATGTCAAAGTTGATCCCTACTCTGCTGTAGGTATTATGTATATTTTTTGCTATTGTATCAAGTTCAGCCTCAGAAGCCTTATCAAGAGGCACGAGGGATAGATTGACATTTTTTGGTTCTAGATGTACAAGTCTAAAAGAACCGATGATTTTTTGTTTCGCCTCTTTTAGTTCTTTTTGTTTGTTTTCTACTTTGTTTGTTTTCTGCTGATTTTCACTAGGGAGCAGCACCGCCATGATTTCTTCTTCTCCATAGCTGAAAATCCCCTTAAGTTCGAGCTTGTATTCTCTTTGGTTTCCAGTATTAGAGACTAATTCAGCGTTGATGAGTTTCCCGCTTCCTAGGACTTTAAACTCTATTTTCGCCTCTTTTAGTTTTGGGTCCTCTATGATGATTCTTGCCCCGATGAATTCCTTCTGTCCTTTTACTACCGCCTTGTAAGGAATGACGATGTTTCTTCCTTTGGTATCTTTTACCTGTGGATATCTGTCAAAAGGAATTTTTGTGATATCAGGTGTATCAAAATAGAAATGGGAGTCCTTCATTGAGATCCACTTTATGGCCACCCCATTAGCGGAGTATTGTGTAATCTCAGAGATATTTCCTGAAGCAGAAGTTTTTACCCCTTCAGTATTGTCAGCATTAGATTTTCCAGATTTCGCGATTTCTTCACCTTCAGTGACCGTTCCCTGCTCATCTACCTGCCATATTTTTCCGCTGCTGTCAGTGATGGTGTAGTCTCTTCCCGCAGGGAGTTCCTGCACAGGACCTTTGTTTTCTCCATTAGGGTCTATACCTACTATTCTCAGCACCCCAGGAGCAGGAGTCATCACTAATGTAATTTTATCTATTTTATAGTTTATTTTTATATCTTTTATTCCTTTGTCTCCAAAGATTTCTCCTAGTCCAGCAGAAGCATAGTGTACGGCAGACTCATTGGCATCATACTCTGTTTCTACGGTACCATTGATGAGTTGTTTGTCGGAGTTGAGTAGGATATTATTAAATTTTACTTTGATTTTGGTATCAGCAAGATAAGGTACCTGAATAAAGCCTTCACCGGTATAGTTTCCAGCGTTTCCTTGCGCCGAGATTACCGTCACGGGGAAGTCTCCCGCGGTGAAGACCTCGTTAGGTGTCAGCTGTCTGTCGTAAGGTTTTTTGTTTGCTAAATCCACATGGGGCATTACCCCGCACTGAGCTGAGTTTTTATTTTGGTTAGAGAAGTTGGTGGTAAAATACTGCACACCGCTGTAGGCAAAGGCATCCGCCTGAGATAAATCATTAGGGTCAAAACTTTTGTTTTCCCCGCAGACCGCCCCTACACGGTATTCATATTCTGTATTGTTTTCGAGTCCAGAGAGAATGGCAGAAGTCTGATAGGAAGTTTCAGAGAGCCAAGGGGCTGCAGAACCCTTTTTTCTGTATTCTACACGAAACTGTTTAGAGGAAGCGCCTTGTAGCATCCATTGTATTTCTGCTCTTCCCCTTGCGGCAGTTTTTGCCATCAGGAAAGCAGGAACGGGGCAGTTTTCTACATAATCAAAGAAGAATATTTCAGAGAGCCCATTGTTTTTATAAACCCCTCCTTCTTGTATTGGGCTGTGGTTATACTGAGGGGTTCCCGATACGGCTTGTACCTGCCAAGCGTATCTTCTTCCTGGTATGAGCTGAGTTTTGTCTACTCCGTAGTAAAGAGAAGAAGCAAAGCTTTCTTCCTTCCATAGTACTCTTGCCGCGAGGAAAGCGGATACAGGGTCTCTTTGTTTGTCCCAAATTTCTTTTAGGGTAAAGATGTATTTAGTATTAGGAGCGACCTGCCTTGGAGACCAGTTAAAAACGACACCTTGGAACTCTGCTTTTTTTGTTACTTTTTCTCCTTTTTGGGGGAGGTTGAGGAAAGGCGGCTCGTAAAGTACCTGATAAACGGAGGCACAAGATTTTTGCGAGAGGTTGTTTTTAGTGTAGAAGTCGTAAGCTTGAAAGCAGTATTGGTAAAGTCCATCAGGGAGTGCTTTTGCATAATTAGCGGGACTGATACCAGAGAGGTTTTCGAGTTTAAATAGCGGTTTTAGGTCTAAATTGGACAGAGAAATGTTGTTTCCTGGCTGCAGCATGAAGGGGTCGAGACCATTTATGAAGGGATTAGAAACAGCGATGACTCTTCCGCCGCTTTCTAGAGAGAATTTGATGCCGGTTTTGTGAGGGGGCTCCAAGAGGTCAGTCATGAGGACTTGGAGCTGTAGTTTAGGTTCAGAGTTTAGTGCATAGTCAGAGAGCCTGACATTATAGGGCGGAAAGACCACAGGAACCAAACGAACAGGATACTGCTGGGCGGAAACAGAACCAAAAATACCATTGATTACAAATAGAAAATTTAAAAAGTATTTCATAAAATACCCTCTTCTTATGGTTTTAGTTTTATTTCCTCTATTGTTATTCTTTTCAAAAATATCGTTTTGTTTCATTTTGTAGTACTGTTTTATAAACCTATATCCCATTAGGCGACACCTAATGGGGTAATAGATTATTTAAGCTCATATTCGATTATTTTCTCTGCTCCTGAAGTCTGTCCAGGTAAAACATATTTTATTTTTGCCCTATATTTTTGTTTAGGAATTACTCCAAAATCAGATTCCAAGAGTTGATTTATTTTTACAGGTCTTGCTTCTGCAGAAGTGTCAATATATTTATTAGCAGCTTTAGAAACTAATTCATACCAGTCAATTTTGTAATATCTGAACAGGTCATACTGATATGGGAAGGTGTGTTTTAATAGAGTATTTCCTTCACCAGAATTTAAGAAAGTAATGTATGAATTAAATATAGGCATTGCTTTTACAGGAGGAATTCCTGCAAAATCTTTATCATCTTCTGCCCTGCTTAGTACAAGCTGGTCTAATGGATAATCATCATAAAACAACATTTTGAACTTTTGTGCGAAAGAATCATCCATTAAAGCAGCAACTTCGACAAGAGGTTTTCCATCTGTATATTTTGTTCCTTGAAGCTCTACAATATCAAAATACTCATCAGCATTCATATTGTTTTGAAGAAATACCAAATCGGAACTAATTCTACCCCACATAGGTCTAAATTTCAAAGATTTAAGTTTATCTAAGAATGTATAATGTCTACTTGTTCTAAAAGTGAAAGAAAGTCTCTCTATTTCTCCATTTTTAGATAGATTTTGTGCCTTTTTGGTTTCAGTGGTTACAGAAACAGCGGATTCTTCTTCACTTTCTTCCGTTTTTCTAGTTTCTATTAAAGTTTCATTATTAGTTGTTCCTCCTTTTGTGTTTTTGGCAATAAGAGCAAAAGTATAATCTTTTTCTTTATCTAGCTTAGGAATACTGAAATGAATAGTATTAGCATTATTGTCGTAAGAAAAATCATTTTCAATAGGTTTCTCCGCAGCAAACTTGCTGATGGTTTTCCAGCTAGGATCATCAAATAAATAATCTTGTCCTCTCTTAAGTTTAATATATCCTTTGTTTGATTCCTTTGTGTAGAAATTATGTTGTTCTACCACAGGGTAGCCATATTGAATGTTTGAAAGTGGAATGCTGCTAGGAGCAGTTCCTGTTGTGAAAACTCTTTCTTCAGTTTCTGTAGCTTTTTTTCCATCAAGCATGATAGTTTCATAGATACCTCCTTTTTTCTCCATGAAACTTACCTGAGCTATAGCTTTGAGGGTTTTATTAGGAGGAAGAATATCTGTAGATATAAAATTAGCTCCATCTTTGGAAGAAGTATATTCTATATTTCCAATGATTTCTTTACCAGATTCATCCACAATAGTCATTTTTTCCAAGATAATCTTGTAAGTGTGGTCTCCATCATCTTCAGGAATTACGATAGGTTCATTTACCCTCATAGCAAAAGTTGCCTGCGGTATAGCAAAAACATCAATATTCTTATCATTATTTCTTGGTGTAAGATCTGTGATGATTTTCATACCTCCAAGAACTGAAGCTTTTTCAAGTTTACATTCTTCTCCAAACTCAAGTTTAAAGCGGAATCTACCTTTGATGAGACCTCCAAGTAAATTATAGTAGCCTCCCAAATAACCTCTTACCCAGAAAGGGTTAGGTCCTCTAGCCTGAAGAAGGGCAGCTACCCCAGCTTTTATAATTGGAATTTTCTTTTTGATAAACCAAAGTTTTATTTTAATACCCAATTCTCCTTGTAGATAGGCATAAGCTTGTCCATTTGCATACCAACCATCAATACCGATATGACTTCCGCCTCGGTTGGAGCATCGTGCATCTCCATAGTTTTTGAGCATGATATCTGCACCTAACCCTGCCTGAAACCTAGCATAAAGTATCAGGGCGGTCATATCTCCTGTATCAAAATTTAAATGGGCTCCAAAAGCAAAACCTTTCCCTTCTCCAAGGGCATTGAGGTTTTTCATGTAGTCAGCTTCATCCAGACTTATTCCCAATATATTAGCTACTTCTGCAGGAGGCGGAGGGCTTCCAGGGATACGGTTTCCTACCATGAAATAGCTCTTTGCTTCTAGATAGAATTTCCCAAATCCTACTTTGAGCCCGATCATATCGGTAGGGTTTCCGATGTGCAGATACCATTCTGTTGGAGCTATATGAAGCACAGCCCAGCCTGCTTTTCCATTGGGACCAACTCCTCTGATAACTCCTCCAGCACCATTGATATTGACATCTAAATTTGCATGAAAAATATTATTATTAAAATCATAATTCATGGCTAGCTTTCCATAGATGGTAGAAGGAACACTAGCAGATAATGGATATTGCTCTTCTACATCACTGATATCTAAAACAGCTTTTAGCTTATGATCTTTAAGGGATTGTAGGAATGAGGACTTGCTAACCATTCCTTTAAAGTTCTCTTGCAGTTTTGCAAAAGGTTGTGGAGCCAGCGCAGTAATATTACTCATAATTACAGCTTCTCCTATAAAGCCGATTTGTGATAATCCCCCGTTCTTATTAGTAGAAACATTAAATCCAGCCATGAAAGAAGCTACACTATTGTTCTGAACAGCTCCATAAACGCCAGCTCTTAGTGCAAGTCCTACATTTTCATCAGGTTTTAGTACAATCGCCATATTTTCATAACCAGGCAGTATTGTTTTCTCTTTATCAGGGATCATTCTATAGAAAGCCCCTCCTGTGAAACCTGTAATTTTTATTCCCCCCATAATAGGAACATTCAGGTTGTCCACCTTCCCTTCAAATCCCCAGTATCTGAATGTGCTATAACCAAAGGCGGCATTTACAGATATTTTAGCTCCTTGTAAAGCTGCAATTTCTGCTTCTAATGAAGCATTGAATCCATTTCCATATAATGGATCTTTCTTCATAAGATGTAAATATCCGTTTAATTTTGCTACTCCTACATCAACATTTCTTAAGGAAAGTTTAGATAGTGTGAATCCATTGTATTCCCATTTTTGTCGATAATCACTGCTGGTAATTGCTCCGTGTATGATGAGACCGCCTGAAGCAGAGAACTTGTTTTCTTGTAGACCTACATGGATTTCAAAGCCTAAATCAGCTCGGTTAGCATCTGCAGAAATCACGATATTCCCAATGCTCACAGGAAAACCAGCAAGTCTTTGTTCTCCCTCTACCCCAAAACTTTTTGCAGTAAGAAAAGGAGCTTTAGTTTGTAGAACTAATCCTTCAAACTTAATTCCTTTAAAATGGGCATCTTTTTTTGCATCTTGATCATTAGGAGATGTATTAGCAGCTACTGTAAGTTCTCCATTCAAAATAGCTCTGGGAAGAAATTCCTGATTAACAACTCTAAGTTCTACAGCAGATCCTTTTGCAATGGTAGCTTTTGCACTCCAGATATTGAAATCAATATCATCAACTGTATTTACAGATATTAGATATTCTTCCTCTGTAATTTGTCCTGTATATCCTAGATATTGAGGGATTTTTGAATTTTCATCTGTTGTTTTTTTCTGAATAGGAAGCTGAATTTTTCCACTTAGATTAGCTCCTACGATTTTAGAAGCAGCTAGATCAACTCCTATTTTGTCTAGAGAATATCTCCATGCATTTTCTTTGCTGGTAATGCCTTTTTCAAGTGGAAATAGATTTTCTGCAGAAAATCTTCCTGACACACCATAATTATCAATAATTAAATTTTGTGCTGCTAATCTAACTCTAGAATTTATTTTATCCGAAGTTTTTATTTCCTGAGGAAGTCCTACTTCCAAAGCTCTTACATAAAGCCCACGCCATGATTCTGCCCCAGCAATAAGATATCCCTGCGTAGCATAATATTGAGGAAAAATGACATCAGGGTCATTTCGTAGATCACTAAGGTCGAGAATAGCTTCACTTGCATAAAAAGTAAAATATCCTTTGTCTTTATGCTGAGTCTGCGAAGTAATGGCAAAAGGAGTGATGGAAACTTTAACAAGTAAGTCGTTCCAATCACTAGCTTTTATAGCAAAATCTCCCCTTACTCGGTTAGGTAGAGGGAGAAGTTTTCCATTTTGTTCAACAGGGCTGAGTATGTCTCTTGAAATCTGGACATTTCCTTTTAGAGCCAACTCTTTTATGCCATCACAATCAATTATCACATAAGTATTATCATTAATACTTTCTCCGCTCTCCTTGTTTATATGCCCCCCTTCTAAGGTTAAGAGCCATTTATTTTTATTAAAAGGAATATGTATGTCTCCCAAAAGTGAAAGCTTAGCATCTCCTATAATTTTACCATTGTAAGAAAGTTTGATATTTTCTGCTCCAAAATATAATTTTTGTCGTCCTCCATCTATTCCCTTTTGAGGAGTAATTACTCTGGCATATACATTGATAAGAGCATATTCAGGGGTGAATTTTGCCTTGGTAACTACTATGGAATATTCTACATTCCCTTTATTCTCACGAAGCCCAACAGGAAGAGTGGTAAGTTCATTGGGGTTAATAGAATAAGCATAATTTCCACTTTGGTCTAATTCTTCAAAAGCCCCTATAGCCTTTCCTCTTTCTTTATCTTCAGAAGGAAGTTTATATTTATTCCCTTTTCCTAAATATTCCTGAAAAAAATCCTCTTTAGAAGACGGATGATATTTTATATAGTCTGAGGAATTCTTTAGGAGGGTAGAATCCTTAAAAATATTATTTGAATAAAAAAATTGAAAAAATAAAATACAAAGTATTGAGAATATAGATTTTTTCCTCATATAAAAACACATTTGCAACAAATGTAATGATATCATATTGTTGTAGAATTATCTTTATATATGATTTTTGTCATGTTTTGCTTTTACGAATATTTTCATCTATAAAATGTTGATATACAGGCTGTGTAGTTGTGAAATATCATTGAGGTATAAAATGAATATTATAAATTAAAATAATAATAAAGATATATATTTATTTTATATATTTGCAATAAGATTAATTTTTTAAATAATGAAAGTAATATCTGTTATAACAGAAAAAGGAGGAGTAGGAAAAACAACTACAGTTATTCATCTTGGGGCTGCATTATCAGAAATGGGGAATAGAGTTCTTCTAATAGATTTTGATTCTCAAAGAAATTTATCGGATGGGTATAAAATACCTGAAGATTATTCTTATACGATTAAAAATTTTCTTGATGGAGATGGCGATTTTAGGGTTACACAAAAGAAAGAAAATTTATTTATTCTTTGTGGAGATAGGAATATAGAAAAAGAGAAATATAAAAGATATATCATCAAAGAACGATTGGAGCTGCTGAATAGTATAATGAATTTTGATTTTGTATTGATAGACTGTCCGCCTAGACCATTGAATGGTGATTTGATTTTGGGAGAATTGGCTTTGTCAAGTTCAGATTATGTAATTAGTCCTATTTGGGCGGAAGAATACTCTATAAAAGGAATTAATAAACTTTTTCCAAGTATTCAAAGGATCATAGATGAATATAATGGAAATTTAGATTTCCTTGGTTTCTTTTTTAATATGGTAAAGGTAAATAGTAGAAATTTTAAGGAGTATTCTATCAAAGCAAAGGAGCAAGCTGGAGAGTTTGTACTAAATACATATATTAGAGAGGATGTTAAGGTAGAAGATGCTAAAAAATTAGGGAAAACAGTTTTTCAAATAGCACCAAAATCTAGAGTTGCAGAAGATTTTAAGCAATTAGCAAAAGAATTATTATCAAAAATAAATAATTAAAATGGAAGAAAGTAAAGATTTCGTTCTTAGTCTCAATAGGAATAAAAGCCAACAACAGACAGCTGATGAAAAAACACATAGAATAAGTATAAGAATGTACTTTGATGATTTTGAAAAGCTATTGAAATTTAGAAATTATAAAATTTTAGAGGAAAAAGATAGGGATTTCAATTTTACGAGAGCAATTTCAGAGGGAATAAATCTTCTGAATGAGAAATACAATATTCAAAGAGGGCGAGAAAAAGTAAAATTAAAAAAAGGGCGTCGCTTTGAAACTTCCTCTATGGAAATAAAAGATTCCACGATTAATCTTCCACAAGATGATATAGATTTTATAAATGATTTTATTTATTTCATGATGTATGAAAAAGGAAATATAGAATATACGAGGATGGAGTTTTTTAAGGAGTTGGTGTCTGAAATAGAGAAAAAATATAATATATAGATAAACTCAATTATAACAATATATATTGAGTATATTTTATATATCTATTTACAAGCAACGACGAATTAAAAGAATATAATGAATATATATTTAATACAATTATAATAATCATTAGATTTAATAAAATACACAACAATGAAAAAATATGAGGCGGCAGTAAAGTTATCAACGGGTGAGGTTGTTGTATATCATAATATTAATACAGGATTATTTAAGTTTCATAAATTCATTTGTGAAAAATTTAATAAGGAGCAAAAATGGAAATATTATAAAGTAAGAAGAATAAAAAATAAAGAAATTATAGGAACTTTCTACAATGAAAAATTAGAAAACTATTTTAGAGGGATAAAACTCTATGTTAGTTTTAAACTAAATTTAGCTGAAACAGGATACATATTTTCTCTTCCTTTTGAGAGGAATGGATATATTATCAATCGGAATTTATTCATTGCAAAGACACAAGTTCTGGAGGAGGGTAAAAACTTTCTTTCTATCATAGAATATACATTTAACAAGATGATAGAAGAAGCAAAAAATGCCCTATACCAATATTACAAAGAAAAAGGGCATCAAGTAGTGTTAGATGAGTTTATCTTAGGAGAAGTTGCCATGGAAAAAATATTGAATTATAATGGTAAGGAGAGACAAAGTTGTCCTCTTACAGATTTCCCATAAAAAAGCCCCAAACAACCATAAAAGTTGAATAGGGCTAAATATTATTTTTTGCGTTACAAATATAAAGAAGAAAATATAAAATATGACAAATTTTAATAGAAATTTGGTGAGAGTAGATAAAAATATATCTTATCACTATAATTACTTTAAAAAATATAGTTTCGATGATAGTAAACTAATGTTCATGCTCTTGGTTTATTTTGCGAAGCAGCATCAGCAGGATTTATTCGGTGCAGGAACTCTAGATCCTGTTTTGTTTTGTAAGGAGTTTGGATTATCTCCACAGAATTATATATGGGCTAAACATCCTAACCCAAGACAATTAGCTGAAACATCAGCAGAAAGTTTAGAAAAAATAGGTATTCCTATTTTTGACACTATTTTTGAAAACGCACTTTACTGCCTTTATGCGGATATTTTTCAATTTCCTAAAGGCAAGTTTTATCTTTCAAAAGTAGGAAAATACCAAAATGGAGAAACAATCGATAGTATCCAGTTTATTACTTCATTAACCAAAAAAACAATACAAGTAGGTAGGAATCTAAAAAAAGTATATGAATATGATCTAAGCGAAAGATTTATTTCAAATTTATCTTTTCTGTTTTTCAATGTCAATCTTAATAGTTTAAAAATTACAACAAAGAAAAATAGTGACGGATTATATTTTTTTGTCAAAAATTTGATTAATGAAATGAGAGGGCGCAATGAGAGTATCCGCGAATTAGATTTTAATGAAGTAAAGGAAAGGCTTGGAATAAACAGCGATAATGCTAGGTATATAAAGAATAAAATAAATAAAGCCTTTGCTGATTTTTCTAATCTCGAAGATATAAAACAAGTTCAATTCGAATGGTTTAAAAAGCCTAGCCATCGCTATGAATATGGTATCCATATCAAAATAGAAGGAGGGGCTATGGTTCAACAAAATGAAATGATTATAGAAAACACTTGGAGAGAAGTAAAAGAAGATCTTTTAAAAAAAATGCTGCTGGATGCATTCAAAAGGCGTTATCCTGAAAAAGCATACTTGCCAATCCCTGAATTAAGAGAAGAGTATATAAAGTGGCTAAAAAATGAGCAAATAGACATAGATAGTAAAAAAACAGCATATGTTGATTATATGAAAAATACTAATACGAAAGATATGGCACAAAAGTTAGCTTTTTTTGTAGATGGCTTTCCAAAAGAACTCTCAAAAAATTACCAAAAATACATCTAACGACCTCTAAAAATGTTACAGCAAAGTAAATAACGACCTCTAAAAGTGTTGCAGTAAAGGAATAACGACCTCTAAAAGTGTTGCAGTAAAGGAATAATGACCTCTAAAAGTGTTGCGACAAGCATCAACAACCTCTAAAAGTGTTGCAGTAAAAAGTTTTTACATTAATTTTTAATACTGATTATCAGATATTTATATTAACGACCTCTAAAAGCGTTAACCTTATATAATATTATAACTATAAAAAGGAAAATTAGTTAATATTTAATAAGTCCAAACCGCAGAAATAATTAAATTTTAAAAGTCCAAAAAATAATATTGTTTTTTAAATATAACGAATATTTATTTAGTACATCTATTTTATTTATATGTTAAAATTATCATATAGATTCAATAAGGTAGTAGCATGAGAAAAAATTCTATTTTTTCAATATCAAATGTTTATCTTTTATATTGTAGGAAAGAAATTTACTTTTTATAATATATATTTTTATCAAAATTTATAATAAATAATATAAATATATATTTAATTTATAGGTTTTATTTTATAATAATTAGTCTTTTACAAAATGCTTTAACTCAAAAAGTTTTTAAAAAAAGTAACACGAATTCTATTTTTATTTTTGAAGCAAAAAGTAAGAATTGAATTTTCATGAGTGAAAATTTCGATATCCAGATTAGTTGATTTTTGGAAAAAATAACTCCGCTTTTTTGAATAATGGTGTTTCATTTTTGTGCGTTTTTCTCAATGGATATTTTCTGTGAAAAAGGAAATTAGAATTTAAAAATCCTAATTCTGTAGTTGGTTATGATATTATTTAATGGATTATTATAATCAATATATTATATAAATACTACTTTGGAAGTATTTTGGTAGAAAAAGAATTTTCTATTTTCTTATTAAAAAAGAATAAAAATTTGTGTCTATGATATTTTTTTAAAATTTTGCAATATGATTACGCTCTTGGCGAAACATTTTCAACTTTTTAAAGTTAAGAAAGTTCTTTTATAGCGAAAATGTCTACCCCTGAGCATTTTTTGTATATGAATAAAACAGCAATTTTAGTAGATGGTGGATTTTTCATAAGAAGATACAAATCCATCAAGGTGAAACTGATCCTAAAACACTAGCAGATAAACTTTTTCAAATGTGTCTTGCACATTTAAAACAAGGAAATATAAATAGAGAGTTATATAGGATTTGCTATTATGATTGTTTTCCTTATGGAGGAAAGCAAACGAATCCTATCACTAAAAAAACTATAGATTTTTCCCAAACACAAATTTTTAAATTTAGGCAAGAATTCTTTGAACAACTAAAGAAAAAAAGAAAAAAAGAAAAATTGAATCTATTAAAGAAGATGATATTTATTTAGATTTAAAACAAAAGATGGTAGATGTAAAAATAGGATTAGATATTGCTACTATTACTCTAAAGAAACAAGCTGATCAAATCATTCTAATTTCAGGAGATTGTGATTTTGTTCCTGCTTCGAAATTAGCAAGAACAGAAGGAGTAGATTTTATTTTAGATCCTATGCGGAGCCAAATAAAACCTCACTTATTTGAGCATATTGATGGACTTCAAACAAGAATAAAAAAAACATCACAGAATACTATACAAAAACATCCTTGATTCTAGATATTTATAAATAGCAAATTGAATATAAGAAAGAAATTATTTTAAAAAAGATAATAATTGTTTAAAATTAAAATTAATTTTTTTTATTATTTGTTCTTCAGATAGATCATGTATTTGAGATAAATATTTAATTATGGAGGCAACATTACCAGGAAGTATGGTTTGTCCATTTTCTTTTACAAATGGGCCATCAGTTTCTGTTAAAATATTGTTTAGAGGTATTTTTGAAATTATTTGTTTCCCTTTTTCTGATCTTGTCATGTAAGGGTTTATTGAAAAATAATATCCTTGTAAAGATATTTCTTTAATAAGATTTAAATTTCCAGAATACCAATGAAAAATAGCCGATTGTATATTATGTTTTGTTAAAAGATGCAAAACCTCCTTATCTGCTTTTCTTGAATGAATACTTAATATCTTTTTTTGTTTAGATACAATTTTTAATATTTTGGAAAATGTTTCTAATTGAATATTTTTTGTAGAAATACCATCTTTAGAGAAATCTAGTCCAATTTCTCCAATATAAGAAGTTTTACTGATATTTTTTAAGAATAAATCAAATTCTTTCTTGTGTGAGTTAGCCATTAGAGGGTGCATTCCTAAAGCTAACCTTATTTTTTTTAATGATTGAAAATAATGATATCCCATTTCAAAATGGCTGGGCAGATTGGTCATGGCCAATACTGTTATATCAGCATTTATACAATCCTGTAAAACTTTTATTGGATTTGGATATAAATCTATGTGACAATGTGCATCAATAATCATTTTATCCCTAATATAGATTTTATAAATTTATTTCCTTTATTTCTAAACAAAAGTAAAACTTCTTGTTTAGACCTTAAGACCATTTCTGCATATTCAGTAAGATTATGAATTTCAATATTACCATTCACTAATAAACCTCTTTTTATATTTTCCAATGAAAGCCCTCTCTTTAAATAACTAATTAATGCTGGTAAATCTTTACTGTAATTTAGTGATGTAGCATTTGTAATAAAATTACCATATTGATTTTCATTATCTAAACCAGCTTTATTTAAGGCTGCTCTCCTATAAATACAAGGCATACATATTCCACATTCTTGAACTCCATTTTTAACTTTCCAATTTTGTTTTCTCCCTCTTTTCCCACAAGAAACAGAATTATGATAAATATTCTTTAATAATGTTTGGTTTGTACATTCAACAAACATTTCTCCTTTTGTCTTAAAAGAATAGGGATTATATATTATAGTAGATAACATTAATTCTTTAAATAATTCTTGAGTATTTTTTAAAACATATGGATGTGTTGTTCTTGTACTTAAAGAACTTACTCTTGATGGTGTCAATGGATAGTTGATTGAGATTGTTCCATTCTCAGGAATTATTAACTTATCGATTGGAGACAAGTAACAGCCTAATCCAATAAAAAAAAGTGAGCGACTTCGATAGTTATTTTCTACAGATATTCTATTACCATTAATATCTTTTCTTGATAAAGACAATTTTGATTGCACCCAATATATTTTATTGGGGTATTCTTTTTCTAAAAGTTTTAGTAATATTTTTTGATCTCTATTTGGGCCAGGGGATTTTGAATCAAAATGAGAAACTAAAAGCATTCTTTCGTTATTACTAAGTTTTTCCAATTCATCAATAACTCCTATTAAAGAATCTAAACCTCCTGAAAATAAACTTACAGATTTAATGGAATCTTTGTCATAACTTGGAATTTTTCTTCTGTTTGTACGTGGCTGAAACAAATCAACATTTTCTATTTTTCGAAAAGAAACTAGCCAATTATCTCCTGTAAGAAAATCTAAAATCTGTTTTAATTTCTCTTCTTTTCCACTCCAAACAGCTAAGTTATTCACGGGAAACTCTACTTCTATATCTCTTGTCCAACCATCATTTGAATAAATAGCCCGACTCAGTAGGTTGTCAACTCCATAAACTATTGCGGATACAAGAAAGAAATCAAATTTTACAGAGGTAAAATCAGCCGTAAAATCGAAAACTCTTTCATAACCTAAGAAAGATAATGGAACTTTTCTATTCACTCCGTTATCTATATAACAAAGCTCTAAGTCTGAAAATTTGCCATAATCTGCGTTATCAATAAATATATTTACTCTCATAACTATTCAAATACGGTTAATACATCTTGTTGAATATTTTTCACAAGCCTGTCGGCTTCATCAGAACTCCAATCAATGTTTTGTAATGGATTTCTTTTGTGCATATCGCCAACTCTTTCGACTATGAAATTTTTTATCTGACTGAAAAGATTATTACAATCACTTTCACTCTTGTTTTTTATTAAATTTTCATAGAACCACTTTGATAAAAGCTCATTAATGTAATACCCAAAATATTTTATTATTATATCCTCCAAAGTATTGCTTGTAAAGGTTTCTTCCAATAAAGTTTGTACTTCGTCAATGGATTCAGCTTGTCCCATTAGTTCTTCCAATAATAGTCTTGTAGCCTCTTTCGCTGCATTATCATCAATAGAAGTTGCACTACCGGAACAATACTCAATCAAATGATTAATTACATCGCCCACGGTTTTATTATCAATATCTGTTAAACCGGTGGATTCAAGCGTTTCTCTAATGTTATTACCGGAACTAATGAACTTTGAAAATACTCCTCCGATTTTCTTTGCAGTTCTGATACTGCTTCTTCCTCCTGCTTTTGAGCCGCCCCGTCCTCCTGTTGATGCTCCACCCAAAGCTGAAACAAAATTCCCCATTATATTCTGTAGTTTCTGGGCAGGAAGAACAGAAGAATCACAATTTGAGGTAAGCGAAGAACTAAGCGTACCCCAATTCGGAACCATTGAGTGTTTTACATCAGAAAATGATTTAGATGTTCCCATTTCTATTTTTTTAAATTAAATGCCTTACTTGCTTTTGATTTTCCATCTTTAAAATAATCATTCAAAAATTCTCCAATATCAGGCTCTGATTTAAAATCTGCTAATCTTGTGGCAACCGCAGGTTCAATATCTGATACACTGATTATTTTAAGAGCTTCCTTATAGTGATAAATTGTATTTTCTATTTTATCGCCTGTCATTATATTGAAAATTTCATACAACCGCTTTTGCTGAGGATTCCTTTTTAAATTTGAAGATAGAAGATTGAAAAACGCATCTTTTTCAATATCGCTAAAAGGTTGAAATTTTGTAGATATTAGAGATTTTGTAACTGCTGCCGTCATATTATCGGGTAATAATTCATTAAACAATGCCCTTACTACCGGTGGAATCATACTCGTTGCTGTGATAGAATTTTCTAACTTATCACGAGCAATCCAATAATAATCTCGTAAATCAACTCCTGATAACAGAGGTTCTATTTGAAACCATTTTATTATTTTGGGTTTACTCCATTCTTTGAAATCAGAATCTTTTATTTCTGAAATAACATCTTCAATTCCTTTCTCTTTACATAGAGCTTCTATATCAGTTATTTCTTTTGGTACTCCATCTTGAATTATTTGCCATTCAAATAACTTCTTGAATAACTTAGGTTCAGAATATTCAAGTATCATCATTTTTGCAAGAACAGCATCATTAAAGCTTTGTAAAGACGCAACTTCTGCAAGTCTCTTTCTGATTGTATAAGTATTTAGAAACCGTTTAATTTGTCTGGGATTTCCATACAAACTATTGGTAATTAATGGTACTAATGGAGGAATGGTAATTACATTGTCTTTAACTTTTCCAAATTCTTCTGCTTCTAAGATTTTTTCAAAATTTGATAGCCCAAATGCAGAATATTTATTTGTTAATCTATACTTCTGAAATTCATCAAGCACATTTTTAAATTTGGTATCGCCAATCTCTTTTTTACAGATTAGCATTGATATGTAAGTTTCAACTTCGGATTCGGAAAGTCTTGGTAAAGAATAAGGAAGCTGAATTAATTTTTCTAAATAATCAATAACAATCCGGTTGTTATCTTCTTCGATTTCTTTATTGTTTTTGTACTTATACTCAATAGCGTATTTCACAATTCGAGGGTCAGCTCCAATTATAAATGCAGTTTTGGGTACATTTAGGAAAAGTTTAATTGCTTCAAGGTTTTCAATAATTCTTTCAGGACTACACCTATCTAAATCATCAATAATTACAACTAACCTTTTGAAATTTGTGGCTTCTAAAAGTTCCGAAAAATCTTTTCTAAATTCTGCAACTGCATTTGTAGCGTTTTTATCTTCCACTTTTCCTTCTTTTACAAAGGCTTTATATATTTCCTTTCCTTCTTCCGATTGAAGTTTTTCAATTATTTTTTCTGGATTATCTCCCCATTCCGTTAGCTTTTGAATAGCAAAAGGAACTAAACTAAGCCCTCCTGTAAAATATGCAGAAACAGCAGGTAAGGCAACATTTTTCATAACCATACCTGCTCCACGCATCCAATCAATAGACTTCCAAAGCTTCTTTGCTTTTTCTTTTATCGTATCCTTTATTTCTTCAGAAATCTTTTTGTTGTCCTCCAATTCTTTAAGAATTGAATTTAGTAATGCAGCTTTAGCATCATCATATCCCTCAAAAGTCCACCCATTAAAGTATATACAGAGAGAATCCTTATCATCCTCCTTATCAAACTCTTCTTTTACTATTTGCAAGATGCTGGATTTTCCACTTCCCCAATCACCAAAAACCCCTATTGTAATTGGTAAAACAGACTCATCATTAATTACATTAATTAATAAATCTGCGTGTACTTTAAATCCTAATAAGTCTTCAGATGTTTCATTGTCTGCCCACATAGTTTTTATTTTAAAAATACAAAGTTACTTAAAGTATCAAGAAAACATCTCTATAATTGTGTTTATTAGTTTTTGCTGAGTATCTTCTTTTAGGCTTTCTATACGGTTTTTCAGCCGAGGTTTGTCAATTGTCCGTAACTGGTCTAATGCAATTTGTCCTTGTTTTCCCTGTACTATACAATTTATCCTCATAGGATAGTTTCTTATGGTAGATGTAAGAGGAGCAACAATCACTGTATTAAGAGCATTATTCATTTCATCAGGAGAAATGATTACACAAGGTCTTGTTTTATTGATTTCACTTCCTATAGTTGGGTCCAATTCAATAAAAAATATATCAAATCTTCTTACCAAGTCCATTCTTCTTCATCAAATTTGTTATTGACATTCTCTAAAAATATTTCTTTATCCTTTAATGAACCTGCTTTTATCATCATTTCTTCCCATCCTTCCCTTGGATTATTTTTTGCTGGCTCTATGATGATTTTGTTGTTTTCTATGGATAAGGACACTTCATCTTTAACTTTTGCTTGTTCTAGGATTCTTTTACTTAAAAGGATACCATAAGAATTTCCAATTTTTCTGACTTTTGTTTTCATATGACAAAGTTATAACAAAGTTATAACAAAAACAAAATTTTCTATAAATTTAGTTGTAATTAATTGCACAAATAAATGTGCAATTAATAATCATTTTTGCATATTTCAAAATGCAAAAGCTTACTTTTCTTTCTTCAAGGTTTTTTCTACTCTGTAAAAGCTGGTTTTACTAATACCTGCTTGCTTACAGGCTTTATCGATAGGAATATTTTTGTTTTCATAGAGATGAAAGGCAAAATGATATTTTTCCAAAGTTTCTTTCTTTATCCCTTTGGGTCTTCCGATGAGCTTCTTTCTTCTCCTTGCTCCTTCAATTCCTGCTTTCGTTCTTTCACTGATGAGATTTCTTTCAAACTCAGCCACTGCTCCAAAAATCTGAATGATAAATTTTCCATTGGCAGAAGTAGTATCAAAAGCGGGTTCAGAAATACTTTTGAAGAAAACTCCTTTTTGATTAAAAAACTCAATGAGCTCAATCATATTTTTTAAAGAGCGGAAAATTCTATCGGTTTTATAAACGATAACCACATCTCCTTCGCGAAGGAAAGAGAGCATTTCGTTGAGGCCTTTTCTGTCTTCTCGCACACCACTGGCGATATCGGTGTAAATTTTCTCACAGCCTTGCTGCTTTAATAATTCTATTTGAGTTTCTAATTTCTGCTCAGCAGTAGAAACACGCGCATATCCGAAAATCATAGTTTAGATATTTAATGTTTATTGTTATGGCTTTTTGTTTATGATTTAAAAAGATTTATCTATAAGATTATTTTCCAGCATATTTCTCTTACAAATAATGGTAAATATTTTTCACAAAAAAGACACTTTTTAATTATTTAAATTGGAACAAATACAATATCCAAATTTATAAAATAATCAAAAAACAAATTCCGAAGTTTTTTACTCCTTTTTTATCAAAAAAGGCAAGATGGTCTTTGTCTAAAACTTGAAAAAGTTGTATATACAAAGACACATCTTGCACCTCTCTTTTCGGTTAGCTCACAGATATTTTGTATTTTGGTAAAGGAATTTCATTAGAACAACATAAAATATTGATTTTCAATGTCTGTTTTTTGTAAAATAGATTTTAAGCTCTAAAAATATACTTATAGTACAGAAGAAATGAAGTTCTAAAAAAATAAGTTTTTTTAGTATAAATAATGTTTTTATTTGGTATTTATTGATAACCAGCTATTTAGCAAAACAACCCTGTCGCATTTTTTACAGGTTGCTCTCTTAACCCTGCAGTATATTTTACAGGTAGATGATATCTTGCATTATTTTTTACAGGTCAGGAGAGTAATTGAAATAATGAAGCAGACAAAAAACTAGTACTCTTACTTTAGAATTTCATTGGTAATTTTATATTTTAATCACTAAGTAAAAAATTCAGTATTAGTTATTACATATCCTCCAAGCTCCACGCATAAAAATCTTTTTTATAGGAATTAAATTGCGGATTTTGGATTAAAAATTCGGCAGCTTTTT
>CAUQMH010000021.1:0-19727 GCA_963519075.1 uncultured Flavobacteriaceae bacterium | reverse complement strand
TTTATTATTAATTTCATTTTATATTTTTTTGATTTGACAAAGGTAATATAATTATTTTTTATACAATATTAGTTTTTATCAAACAAAAAGTTTTATAATTATTCTTATTGAAAATCAATCACTTATATAAATTATGTAAAAATATTTATATAATTATTTGTTATATTAAACTATTTGTTATATATTTGCAACATGAAATTAAAACAAAGTATAACAATAAAAAATCAATCAAAATGAAAACATTAGAACAAATGCAAAACGAAATTTATAGAGCAAAAAACTTATTTAATGAGTTAAAAGAGAATGAGGGTAACTTCGGTTATGAAGAATTAAGAAGCCTGACAGATGATTTGGCAGCTGAAATCATAAAGACCGATAATAGACTGTTATCAATGAACAAAAAGTGGGTAAATTATGGCACTTTTGCTTCAACGGCGCACGCTAATAAGTATCACTTCGGCGAAGAACTGGCGCAAATCATCGAAGAGGTGCTGACTGGTAGAATTACCCACGATGAAGACCACGAATTCAGAGTAGAAGACTACGAAGAACAGATTTCTGAAAGAATTTTTGAAAAAATATACTAAACCGAAACAAAATGAAAGATTATATTTCACACATACAAAGCCCTTTAAGTAACGATGATTACAACTTGTTTATGAAGGCTGTATCAACAGAAGGTTCAGAAGCTACGGCTTATCTTTGGGTTCAATGGTACTTTGATTTTAAGAATGACCCAAAAAATCTAACAGAAGAACAAAGCTTCAGTATGGCAGAGGCAGTTCAAAAAAACGCAAAAAGAATTTACAAATTAAGAAAATGAAAATTAACCACTCCCCCCTGCACCAGCAGGGCTTTTTTATTCTTATTTTTATTTGTTCTAAATAAAAATAATTCGTATATTTGTGAGGATGAATAAGGAAGATAATTTGTTGTTGAGTGTAGCCAGTTATTTAAGGCTTCAATATCCTAATGTGCTGTTCTGCCATATCGCTAATGAAAGGAAAACAAGCGTCTGGCAGGGTGCAAAGTTAAAAAAACTTGGCGTAAGAGCAGGGATGCCTGATATACTCATATTCCAGCCGAACAAGACTTATTCAGGTTTGGCGATAGAATTGAAAATAAAGCCCAACAGACCGACAAAAAACCAGTTAGAGGTCTTAACTATGTTGAGCAATAATAATTGGAATACGGCCGTATGCTACAGCTTTGATGAAGCGAAAAACTTAATAGATAAACACTTAAATTAAAAACTAAACACAAATGCCAGCACCAACAGGAAATCAATTTTGGAAGTTACGCAAGAAGCATGGAAAGGATAAGAAATTCAACACTGCCGAAGTTTTGTGGGAGGCAGCGTGTGAATACTTTCAATGGTGCGACAATAACCCTTTCAAAAAATTTGAAGTAGTCAAGGGTGGCGCATTAGCAGGAACCCTTGTGGAGATACCAACAGCAAGACCCTACACGCTACATGGATTGTGCCTTTATTTAGGTGTTAATACTAAGTATTTTAACGACCTTAAAGATGCCTTGAAGGAAAAACCAGATAAAAATTATTCCGAAGTCATTACACGCATAGAGGAAACTATCTATTGTCAAAAGTTTGAGGGAGCGGTTACGGGATTCTTTAATGCCAATATCATAGCAAGGGATTTGGGGCTTACAGACAAGAAAGACCTTACAACGGCAGGTGATAAGATAAACAATATCCCTTCTTCTATTCAGGTAGAAGTGGTAATGCCACAGGAGGAAGACTAACATAAATTCTTTTCATAGTTATTATTTATTATTGATTTGCTATCGAGCCTCGCAGAAATGTGGGGCTTTTTAAATTAGAAAATATGGACAAAAAGATAAAATTCAAAGCATCAAAGGTGTTTGCCGAAGTTTGGGGGGCTTTAAACGAAAAAATACCCAACGGCAACAGTTGGCAGCACAAATATAAACTTATCATTGAGGAGGGAAGCTCGAGGAGTTCCAAGACTTGGAGTAATTTCCAAGTGCTGTATAATTTTCTTGCGAACAATCCTATTTCCTCGGCAACAGTATTGAGAGACACACAGAAGAGTTGCAGGGATATTGTAGAACAAGACTGGAGGGAGTGGCTGAAAGACCCACAGGTAAGAAAGAAGCAATTTGAACGAGGCGAAATAACCATTAAAGAGTTGGACGCTTATCTTGAAGAGGAAAACCTCGCACAATATCTTATAGAGAACAAGACCAATCACACTTGGACTTTCAAGAACAATGGCAACATCTTACGATTTACAGGATTGGATGATGAAGATGATGCAATGGGGATGACACAGACCTTGTGCTGGATAAATGAACCTTATAACTTCTCGGAAGAGGTATATCGGCAACTCGCCCAGCGTTCCAAGGTTATCATCTTTGACTGGAATCCGAAACAAAACCACTGGATAGAAAGGGAGAAGCTAAAAGAGACCACCTATGTGAGTTACTCTACATTCAAGGACAATCCGTTTATTCTGCCTGAACAACGGATGCAGATACTTTCCTATCAGCCCGTGAAATACTGTGATGCTGTGACTTCCAAGTTACTCAACGAAAACAGTGCTAAAACCTATGATTTAGAGGCTAATCCTTTAAACCTCACACCAAAACAAATCAAAGAGCTGAAAAGATGCAGATACAATGAAGATGTAGGCTCTGCTTCCGAATATCATTGGCTTGTTTATGGTCTTGGACAGAAGTCCGAGAAACCGAATAAGATTTACAAGAATTGGAAAGTAATCAGCCTCAACCAATATAACGAAGTCGCAAAGCACGGCTACCGAAAATATTACGGATTAGACTATGGTTTCGCCAATCCTACGGCTTGCGTGGAAGTGATGTATGATGGCGATAAATCATTCTACATTCGCCCACTTCTTTACAAACCGATGAACCAAATGGAGGGACCACTCGGCGAACATCTTAAATATGCTGGTGTTCCTATTGGTAATGTAACCTTTGTTTGGGCAGATAGTGCAGACAGGGAACCGGGGAGCGAAATAAGTCTAACCAACGATTTACGAACGCTATACGCAATCAATGCTGTGCCGACTTCCAAGCCCACCTACAAGGCAAGGTTTGACTTTATCAATCAAGCACGAATATACTATGTAGATGATGGCGACTTTGATAATGAATATCAAAATTACGAATACGAATTTATCAACGGACAACCAACCGAGAAGCCAATAAAACGGAACGACCACTATATGAACGCCACCGAGTACTGCATTTGGGGAATAAAGGAATACCTTGGGATTATGTTTTAAGTTAGGGGAAGTTTACGGGGAACTCTTAAGGGAAAATTTTTTGAAAAAAGTTGCAGAAATATTTGCATAATGATAGAATTTTTACTATCTTTGACAAGTCAAACAATAACAAACAAATGAAGTCATTAAAAGTAAGCGAAATTATTAAGATGCTTGAAAAGGATGGATGGTATCTTAAAGCACAGAAAGGCAGTCACAGACAATTTAAACATCCTGAAAAGAAAGGGAAAGTAACAGTAAACGGAAAGTCAAGTGACACATTAAGCCAAGAGTTATTAAACAGCATTTTCAAACAAGCGGGGTGGAAATAAGCCCCGCAAAAAAATCAAAATAAAATGGAAAAAGTAAAAGTATTAGTAGGTTGGTCAGAAAATAATTATTCTGCTGTTTGTGATAGTATAAACGGCGTTGTGATAGATACTAACAAGGATTTAGAAGAATTAAAAAGAAGTTTCGCGGAAGTTTTTAAATTTCATGTGAAAGAGTCTTTGGAAGATGGCGATAAGTTGCCTGATTATATTGTGGCTGGCGAATATGAATTGGAATTTGAGTTACAAATATCTGCTATATTGCACAAATATGATGGTATCCTTACTCGTGCAGCGCTTTCAAGGGTAACAGGAATTAACCAAAAACAATTAGGTCACTATATGTCAGGGCATAGAAACCCACGCCCCAAACAAAGAGAAAGAATTGTAAATGGAATAAAAGATATAGGAAAAGAATTATTAAATGTTGTGTAGTTATTGTTTGACGACTTATTTACACAATGAACCCTGCCGATTGTGGCAGGGCTTTTTGTTATTCAAAGGTATCATCAAAGGTTTTGTCAAAGATTTTTCTTCCCCATTTAGAGTTTTTAATTTTCCCTTTTATGGTAAGTTCATTAGCGCCTTTATCATATTGCAGGGCTTCCGTTCCGAAAGGATATATGCTGTAAGTCTCGCCATTGATATAAACATCTATATACCCTCTGCTCGGTATCTTCTCGCCAGTGTAAATATCCTCGCCTATTCGCCAGCGATTGTAAAGATTGTAGAATTCCTCAAAGGTTACATCTGTGAGGGTTATCTCTATGTTTTCCGTGCCGAACAGCACACGGCTTGACCTCCTTAACCTTTCAAGATTGATGTTTTCATTTAAAATATCTACCTCGCTCGGCAGGTGTGGGATTTTATCCGTGTCAGGCTCTACCTCTATTTTGCCGTTGTTCTTATAATTCGTTACTATGATATTCTCGCCGTTGGTCTTCTTGGACAATCCACCACCGAAGAGCGGAAACCACCTTTTCATATGGTATTTCGGATTGTGATACAGATTTACAGCTGTTCTTTTGTTTTTCACTCCCTCGGCTGAAATAAAGCCGTCCGTTGCCGTGGCGTTCCTGTTCTTGATAACATCGGTCAGGGTATGCTCTATCTTGGTAAGGATTGTTCCCTGTTCTATTCCTGTTCGCTTATCAAGGGTCAGCGTGTGGGACTTGATAGCAAGTATCGTATATTCTCCTACATTCAGCCCTTCCACGATTTTTATTTTCTCTCCTACTCTGAAAGGCAGGGTATCCCAAGGCGACTTTGAGGCTGTAAGGGTCAGCACTCCTCCTGAATCCGAGTGTATAACATCAGGATAAGAACCTGAATCTACATAACTTCCTGTAATGGTATCTATCAATACCAAATCATCATCGTTGTCGTTGGTGTTGTCGTTGGTATCATCCAGCAGGTCTTGGATTTTATATTCATCGATGATAAAGCCAGTAGTCTTGTCAAGTTTCTTTTTAACCGACTTTATCGGTGTGGAACATTCCATTTTCGTGTTGAAGTTGAAAATATCTCCTTTCTTCTTGGTGGAATATTTCTTTGTGCCGAATATCAGGTTGTTGTAGCTTATATCCTTGTCGTTTTCTATGGTCAAATTCTCTTGAACAAAGTCTTTGCTTGTAAGGTCGTAAGCCTGAACATCTTTGAAGAAATAGTCTATATCCTCTACGATAAGTTTATTTTCTATAACATCAAAGCCAAGGGCTAATAGTGGCGCAGCACCCTCGTAGAATAGCGACTTAAACGAAGTGTTGATTTTGTTTTCGCCTAAAAAGATATTCGCCACGCCACGAAGGAAAGACCCTGTGGCTACATATTGATTGGCGTACTTGCCACCCTCCGAAAGTATGGCAGACTTTAATCTTATCTTTCCATCAGAATAATTCTCTGCCACTTTGTCAATAGCATCAAAAAGGCTTACCACTCTGGACTTCCTGCCGAGTTTGTCGATGCTGGAAGATATTTTAAGGCTCGTGCGCGATACTTTGCTTGTAATGATAAATTCTTTATTTTTTATATCATCTTGTGGCGTTATGCTTATCTTTACCTCGCTTCCTGCTGGTAAGTCACCTATCGCCCATTCATCATTGACAATATTCATTTCTGAATAGTTGCCTATATCCGAGTTCTTACTACTTTTAAGGACAACGGTATGTCCTCCATGTGGTCTATCAATGAATAAAACAAGCTGAAAAGGGTAGTGTTTAAAGTTTTCCCTGTACGCTTTATCATCAGTGTGGTATAGTGGATTGTAGTTTTTTTTGTGTGTATAAGACCTTGCTTTAAAATGCAGATTAGAAATGGAAAACACTACATTGGTAAGGTCGTGCCTTGTGCGAAATAAAACATTTTGCCCAATATATTTGACTTCCCCACTTTCATAGACATAGCGTGGGTCTTCGGAAACCCAAGAAGGGTCTTGCATTTCCTCCCTCATTAGTGATGCTTGCCAATCTCCACCGAACACTGGCACTTCTTCCCCTAATTTAGAATCTTCGTGCCTGTTAAATATCGGAAAGAAAGGATATAGAGGCATCTTATACTTGACATTTGAAACCAGTTTACGATAACGAGTCCAAGGGTCAAGGTTTTTGTTTGATATCATTTTTTTGGGATTATACCAATCGTAATTGTCGCCATAGTCGTTCATCCACCAAAAAGCACCTAATTCGTTTACTTCGGCTTTTAGCACTATCTCTTGGCTGCCTATCGGCTCTATTTTGTTTTCATCTAAATTCTTTTTGGCAAATAGGTTTATTGTAGTATCCTCACGAGTGTAGAATTTATTCTGTGCTTCTCTTTTCTTGATTTCGCACTCTATCACTCTTTGGCTGTTTTCGTAGTTCAGCTGGTATTTGTTTAGGTTTATTTCAAAGCCTTCGCCCAAGATGTCTTTCTCTGTGCCATTATGGACAACATACCACCTGAATAATATCTGTCCATCTCCTCCCTGCTCATCATATACGCCTTTGATGATGTTAAAGGCTTCCTTATCGTTGTATTCCAATATCTTTATCTTGGAAGTTTCGCCAAGGATGAAGTTATCAATATTGTAGTATTCCTCGTTCACATCGATGTTGATATCCAAGGCATCAAAGCCATCAGGCTCTTGTATTTCGTGTGTTCCTGCAAATTTCCCTGTCAGCACTTCTAATCGGAAAACCTGCCCTACTCCACTTTGGTATTGTATATTCTTAATTCCTTTCATTTCCCTTTATTTTAATGATGTTTTTGGTTTTCTTTACTCTGCTTACTGCTACTGGTATTTGTCCGCCTTTTTGGGTGTATATGTAGCCGTTTAACTCAAATACGCTGGTCTTATCATACTTCCTCATCACTCGGTCTTGCTGTTCGCCTATTTTAGAGGCTAACTTATCGTAGTCTATTGCTGGTGTGTTGATATTCATCGGCACTTGGATATTCTTAACCACTCCGTGAGATAGTAGAACCTCATCCAGCGCAGGTGTTTTGATATTCTCTAATATCTTGCGAGTTTCCGATGCTGTGTAAATTCGGTCGCCCTGCTCCAAGAATTTCAGCCTTGCACCCTTGTCGCTTCCCAAATCCTTAATGTTTCCGTGCTTATCGGTATGGATTTCGGCTCCTCGCTCATCTGTCCACGCCCAGCCTTGTGGTGCGTTTTTCGTTCCGACAAAGTATTGTGGCACTGGGTTTTTACTCATAATCAACCCTGCTTGCAGCGCACCGAATGCAAGTGCAATTCCAGCAGGAACGAGACCAGCAGGAACACCAAGTTGAGCGATAGACTGTGTTGCTCCTAATGCTCCGTTCATCAGTGCCTGTTGTGCTTGTGCCCTTTGTTCGGCTCTTGCTTTTTGTGCCTGTATCATTTTCTCTTTCTGCATCTGCTGTTCCTTGATTACCATGGCTTCATCTTCCAAGGCGTTACGCTCTGCGATTTGCTCCTCGGTAAGTTCAGAAAGACCATTAAGCGCATCAAGTCTTTTATCAATGAAGCCAAGTTCTGTATCCGTTATCATCTTCGAGCGTTCCAGTTCCTCATCAAGTTCAGCAATCGTTCGCTCCTTGCCTGATGTTATTGCTTTTCCTGCAAAGTCACTGATTAGTGCTGTGGCTGTGTTCATATAGTCAGCGAAAGACATAGAGAAGTCCTTACCTTGCTGTAAAATCTTGCTGTATAGGTCAGAAAACTGCTTACTCACGGCATCTAACCCCAAGTCTGCCAAGTTCTGCTCTACCAAGTTTTTAAGTGGCTCTAATCCCTCCACGATACGCAGAAACATCTTATTGGCTTTGTTCTTCTCGTTTTCCATTATGGAAGTGTCCAGCTGTGTTATCTGCAAGTCTGTCTGTGCGAGTTGGACTTTTTCATCTTCGTTAAGGTCTTTGCCTTGCTCTTGTAGAAGCGCCCTTTTTGCTTCCAACTGCTCTTTTAGAAGTTGCAATTTCTCTTTCTCTCTCTTATTGACTGCTATGGTGGTGTCATATTCTAATAACTCCAAGAAATATTGCTTATCCTTGTAGGATATATTCTTGTCGTTCATTATCATCTGCTTCTTATATTCGGCAGTTTCTTGACCCAAAAGTTTGATATACTCTATTTCCTTTTGATTTTTTTCGAGTAGTGCTTGGTTGAGTTGCCTCATCTTATCCTGCTGACTTTCGTTTTCATCGAATAGGTCTTTGGATTTCTGCGCTTCTATCTCCCTTTGTTCCTGCTTGTATTTTTTGGCAAGGTCAAGCAGTTTGGTGTAGTATGTATCCTTTTCTTTGATAACCTGCCCATCTATTTCTATTTCCTTTACGAGTAGGTCATAGCCTGTAAGTTCATTTTGAGCCTCTACTCGTTGTCTTCGGAACTTCTCCAATAGTTTGTTATGCTCAAAGTCCAAATCTTTACGAGCCTTATCGAAAGCCTCTTTGTCTAACTGCTCCTGTGTTTTCTCTTTCTTTACCCTGCCTTTTGGTGTCTTTTTCTTTTTTTGCTCCTTACCAGCCTTTGGTGGCTCTACTATTTTCACACTGCTTCTTGGCACAAGTTCGCCATCTACATAAGTGTATTCATTGGCTCTTTTATTAGTGAATTTTCCGTTTGCAGCCGTTTCTCTCCAAAAGTTATTATGAACAAAATATTTCTGCCCCTTTTTCCTTGCTTCAATAAGTTTATTCTCTAATTCCTTTTGGTTTTTAAGGTTTTGGAGTGTTTTTTCATCCCCTGATAGTATTGCGGTGTTTTCCTTATTCAGACTTGATAGTTTCTCTTTCGTGCTGTCAATGATAGAGCCAAAGTCTCCCAACATCTTGATAGCATCCTCTGTTCCGAATATAGCATCTTTGATAGATTTTACAAAATACTCTATACCCTTGATAACAAGTTTAATAACAGTGCTGATTGCCACAAGGTTGGTTTTAACCTGATTAACCACGAGATTAACCAAATCCCAGCCCTTGCCGTTGTCAAATAGATTACCTGTAAGTGCGTTAATCACATCTCCTACGGCTTCAAAAACATCTTTCAGCTCGCCCATTACACTCACGCCATCTGTTCCTCCTGTAATGGCTAAATCAAGAAACTCTTCCAATAGACCTTTGGCTATTTCCAAAACATCAGAAATAGCATTGATAAAATCCTTGTTAGTAGCGAGGGTATCCAAAAACTCCGTCCATTGGTTTTTGAGCCTGTTCTGTGCGCCAGCAAGGGTGTCTATTCTATCAACAGCATCAAGCCCATAGACTTTTTTAAGCTCTTCGGCTACTTTTGGCAATACATCCCCTGCTACTACCTGCCCTTTTTTCAGCATGTCATCCAATTCGGAAGTGGATACGCCCATAGCATCAGCGAATATCTTCATCGCCCCAGGGAGCCTTTCTCCTAACTGTCCTCTTAATTCCTCTGCTTGGATATTCCCTTTGGATACCATTTGCTCCAAGGCTGTATAAACTCCCTCTATCTGTTCAGCAGGAAGACCGAGTTTAGCACCTGCACCAGCAAAGGCTTCAAATACTTCTTTAGCTTTCTCGCCCTCCAAACTGGTGTTCTTTGCTGCTGCGCTGAACTTGGTGTAGGAATCCGTAAGACTGATAAGTTCCAGCCCGTATTTTTCGGCTGCACTTGAAAGAAACTCTTTTTGATAGCCCACTTCTTCTTCTGTTCGGAAGACTTCTTTCATTGCATAATTAACAGCGTTGAGTTGCTGGATAGTTTCGTAAGATTTACTTGCAATATCGCCAAGCATTCTCGCACCATCCGCCATAATGATACCCCCAGCAATAGAACCAGCACGGCTCATCATCCCACCGAAGCCACTACCCATTCCGTTCAGCGCTGATTGGTAGTTTCCTACATTTCGCTGGTTATCTCCCACACTTTTGTCTATCTTTTTCAGCGCCGAGTCCATACCTATGGCTTTGAGTTTTGCCTCTGTAAATTCTTTGGATAGTTTAGATAGTTGCTTCTCATAGGCAGAAGCACCGATTTTACCATTTTTAAAATCATGCTCTAATAACTGCATCTGCGCTGCCAAGTCTTTCGCTTTGTTCTTGGCATCTAAAACCTCCCTTGCAAACTTCTTGTAGTGGCTTTGGCTTTCAGATAGGATTTTGTTTTGTTTCTCCTGCAATGATAAGGCTTGCTTCTTCGCTCGTGCTTCGGCATTCTGCTGATTAGCCAATTCCTTTACTGTTCGTGCTTGTTCAGTGGTCAGCTTTGCGTTGGTCAGTCTTATCTGCTGTGTTTTCTGCTCTATGGTCGCCATATCTTTGAGCGTTCGCAGATACTCTTTGGAATAGCCGTCCAAGTCTTTAATTCCCTCAATGGTCTCTTTTGGCGTTCCTCTGTTCAGTTTGGTATTGGTCTGGTCTACGGCAGTGTTTAACTTGTCGAATACGCCTATAAGGTCTGATACTTCTTTCTCTAACTTTTCCAGTTCTTTTACGGTCTCCTCCGCCTGAATTACGGCTAATTTATCACTCATAAGGTTTTATTTTTTGTTATATAATTCTACTTTCTTTATTGCCATTTCCTGCATCTTCCCAAATCGGTAAAGGCTGGTCTTATTTAGGTCTATTGTTCGTTCCAGCACCATTTCAATGCTCACAATAGCATCATTGATGTTGGCTGGCTCTTTGTCCTGTGCTTCTTTCTTTTTGTTCTCAATGTTCTGCATTGCCTTATCAAGGTTGGTCTGCCACATTGCTATTCTCTCCTCTATATATTTCTTTTGCTCTTGCAGGTTGTCACTCTTACGGATTTTGATTTGTGCGAGGGCTTCTTTCATATCCTCCCAGTGTTCAGGCAGTCCCATTTCTTGCCTTAAAGCGTTCTGCCTTTCTTTCATCTCCACGATTGCCAGCAGTGTGGTAAACTTGATGATGTTAATCTTCGCAATCTCGGCACTTCCCAGCATCAACAGGTCGTTGGTCTTGGCGTTAATGGATATGCTATACTCTCGGATGATGTCGTTAAACTTACTTTTCAGCATCTCCTGTTGTCCTTTGTCTTCTTCCAATTCCTCGCCATCGTATCCCTTTATCATATAGTTGTAATCGCCTGTTTCTGTGATTCTTTCATAATTGAATAGTGGCAGTTCCTTGGAATCTTTGTAAAGTTTCATTTGTTTTTTGTTGTCTTCACAAATTTACTTATTTTTATTTAGTCTAAATAAGAATAATATATTATATTTGTCAAAAAGAATGTTGCTGTGGGAATTTTAACGAGAATAGACAACGGAATATCGGCTTTTAAGTCTGCGTTTATGGGCAGTAGCGTTGCGCCTATCTATGCAAGGTTGAGCAATGGCACGCACTCCTACAATTACGAAACCGAGCGTATGGGCGTGTTGTCGTTTTTAGGCATAGGGAAAACTTACTTTTCGCCAAAAGAAGATTATAAGGCTTACTACATAGACGGCACTTTCCTTTCCGACTGCATCAATCTGTATGCAGATTTTGCTTCGCAGGTAAGAATCCAAGAGGTAGATGATAAGGGCGAAGCCGTGGACAATTCCGAATATCTGAAATTCCTTAATGAACCTAATGAGTTTCAAAACCAAACTGATTTCATCAAGGAAATGGTGGTTAATCTACTCACTACTGGGATGTCTATCCAATATGGCAATTTCTTTAAAAACGGCAATTTAAGGGCAAGTCCTTCACTTTACAACTTGGAGTTTAACAATATTAAATTCCCTGAAATAAAAGACCCTTATACGCTTACAAGGGACAAAATAAAGACTTTAAAAGTGGTAGAAACACTTGCTGATGGTGTGCAGAGAACAAGAGAACTGCACGAGTTGGCTTTTTTCTACGATACCATAGCAAAGAAGAATTACAGAGGAGATGGCGCTGGGAATATGTTTTTCAATCCTATTTCAAGGATTTCTTCTATTCTCTATTCTATTCAGACCATCCTCAACAGCGAGGATATGATGTGCTTCCTTACTTCTAATCCTGTAAATTCTATCATCAGCAGAAAAGCAACAGGGGCAGGTATTGCACCATTGAGTGGCGACCAAAAGAACGATATAGAAAGCAAACTCAACGGAAGAGGAAGATATGGCGCTGGAATGGGTAAGGCTGGCGATGTTATCGCAACGAATGAAACTTTGGAAAGATTAGACCTTACAAGGGACAATAAGAAGCTGCAAACCATAGAGATGCAGGAGAATGCCAAGGAAAACATCCGAAACAGGTATTTGATTCCAAAAGACTTTTTCGGTGGAAGCACCTATGAAAATCAGCAGTTTGCAGAGGCTAAATTCATTTTAGGAAATGTGAAGACTATCACGGATAACTGGCTTCAAGAATTGACTAATAAGTCGCCTAAATACTTCAAGGAGCGAGGAACAAGGCTGATTGGAACATACGACCACCTGCCGAGTGTAATCGCCATAAAAACCAAGCTCAAAAACGAGGGTTTTAAATTCAAAGCAGAAGCGTTGGTATCGCTTTTAGGAGCATTTGAAAAAGCGCAGGAATTAGGCGTAAGCAACGACTTTGAGCAGTTTGTCAAAGAAAGAGGCTTTGAGGACTTTATAAATAATGAATGATGAAAAAAGAAATAGAAAAAATAGAGCAAAAACTGAAAGGCTCCAAGTCCAGTCCAGCACTGGAACAAAGCCTGAAAGACAAGAAAAAGATTTTAGAGAAAAAACAAATCGTGAAGAAATGATGATAAGAGCAAAAGAGATTCCTAACAGAACATTTGAGACCAAAGAGGATATGTTCAAATTCTTAAAAGAGAACAAGAATTTCCTTATTTCACAAAAGAAAATGGCGACAAAGTTGTCAGACCCTTTTGCGTTTTCTTTTGCCGTGAATAAAAAGGGAGAAGCAATTAAAACAGCAGGAACAACGCCTGAAGAAATAAGCACTATCAGGGTAAAGGCAGTTATCAACTCTACCAACATCTATGATTCCCACGGCGATGTTTCCATCAACGGAAGCTGGAACAGAACAGCCAAAAACTCCAAGAATATCTACCTGCTGAAAGAACACAAGATGAACTTTGAAAACATCATCAGCGATGAAGTGGAAGTAAGAGTAGAGAAGTTCAACTGGAAAGACTTGGGCTTTAACTACCTTGGAGAAACAGAATGTTTGGTATTCTACGCCACACTGAAAAAGGAAAGAAACCCTTACATGTTTGAGCAGTATGCCAAGGGCTATGTAAAGGAACATTCGGCAGGGCTTCGCTACATTCAGTTAGAACTCGCTATCAATTCAGAGGCTGAATGGGACGCCGAAGAAAAGGCAGTTTGGGATAAGTATTACAATGATATTGTAAACAAGGAAGATGTAGATGAATACGGCTATTTCTGGGCTGTAACAGAACAAAAGATAATAGAGGGCAGTGCTGTGGTCAAAGGCAGCAACTTCGCCACTCCAACGATATTTGTAGAACCCGTCGCTGACACTTCTACTGCAAAAGAGGACTCGGATAATTCCACTCCGATTGAAAATTATTTAGTAACCCTTTAAAAATTTACAAGATGAATTTTAAAAAGAAAACATTAGCAGAAATTGCGAAGATGTCAGATGAGGAAAAAGAAAAGTATTGTACTGACAAAGAGGCTTTTGAAAAAAGCCAAAGAGAACAAGAATTGGAAGCCTTAAAAACTGGGCTTGAAAATGTTATCTCTGAAAAAGAGAAAGAAACACAGCAGTCTATTGACGATGTGCTTAAAATCGTGGAAGAAATCAAGGCTACACAAGGAGGTCTTACAGAAGAGGCTTTAATAGAAGTGATAAAAAGAAACCATGATGCTATCAAAAAGGCTTACGAGTCTAAATCTGGCGTAGTAGAGATTGAGTTAAAACAAGTAGCTCCAATTACTACTGGTGCTGTAACATTGGGAACAGCTCCTAATATCTTAGGAACACAAATCGTACCTGTTTCTAATGTTAATCTTCGTGGAATGGACATTGAGAACTTCGTGTCTGTATTGCCTACTTCACAGCCTGTATATGCTTATACAGAGGTAGTTCCAAAGGACGGAAACTACGAGTTTGTAGCAGAGGGTAACAAAAAACCACAGATTGACTTCAAGGTTTCAACAGAATTTGCGAAGCCAAAGAAAATCGCTGCTTGGATGCACTTAACAGAAGAGTCTGTTTACGACATCAAAGGATTGGAAGGAGTGGCAAAAGACTACTTGAAGAAAAAGCACGATTTGTTCAAAAACAAGGCTATCTTGTTTGGTGATGGCGCTGGGGAAAATCCAAAAGGAGCAACAAAATATGGTCGTGCATTTGTAGCAGGCTCTATGGCTCTAAAAGTGGTAAAACCTAACTTCATGGATGTAGTGAATGCAGCAGTAACGGACATCGCTACTACTCACAACTACGAGGATGAAACTCCATATATGGCGAACTTGGTGCTTGTGAATCCATCAGATTTCTACTTGGAATTAGTAGCAGCAAAAGACAACGAGGGAAGACCATTATATCCAACGGCTTCGCTGTTCAACACAGTGGTAATCGGAGGAATGGTTATCAAGTCTGATGAGTCTATTCCACAAGGTAAAATCTTCGTAGGAGACCTTAGCAAGTACAACATCACTGACTACCTTTCTTATACAGTAAGAATCGGATGGATAAATGATGACTTCATCAAGAACCAATTCGTAATCTTGGGAGAATCAAGATTCCACGCATTCGTGAAGAAACTGGATGAAAAAGCATTCATCTACGATGACATCGCTACAATCAAAACAGCAATTACAAAAGCATAAACAAATATGGAAGTAAAATTGTTAAGAGAATGGGGCGACCATAAGAAAGGAGCGGTTTTAGACATCTTGGATGAGACTGTAATACAGGCTGGTTTAGAAGCTGAACTTTTTGAGCCAACAGACAAAGAAAGTAAAGGTAAAAAACCTGCAAATGTAGAAGAAGGTAAAGACACAGAACAAGCTGAAAAATAGATACTAAATGCTGATAGACAAAACATATTTTAAAGGCGATTTGCTTATTCCCAACTTGGATGAGCCAAATCCTGATGAAAACACCGCTGCGGTGAATTTAGATGAGTTGATTGACAAGGTAGAGGAAGTAGTTTTGTCTTTCAGTTTTGGTATTAAAATGTGGCTTGATTTCAAGGCTAAATACGAGGAGGATTCCGCCAATCTGCCACAAAATTATAAGGACTTGCTGCACGGCAAGACTTATACAAAAGAAATAAACAGCAGGGAGGAAACTTTGGTTTGGAAAGGTTTAATCCAAGAAACCAAAAAGGAGTCGCTACTAGCGTATATAGTCTATGTAGTCTATAATATGCACAATGTAACCCAAACTACGGCTTTTGGGCAAACGAAGATAGATACAAAAGTAGGCACCGCGGTAAGCATCTCTCCCAAAGTGGCGAGGATATATAACGATTTCATCTATCAGTTATACGGAGAAGTAAGGAGTGATAGAAGCGGATTGACATTGGAGGGAAACCCTTACTGGAATTTAGGAAGAGGGATAGACTACCGCGGTTTTAAGCCTACAAGTGGCTATGTTTCGCTTGTAAGGTATCTTTTGGATAATGTAGAGGACTATCCTCTGTTTGATGCTAATTATCTGAAATTCGGTGGGGAAATAACAAATGAATTTGGGCTATGATGATAAACCACAATTTACTGCTGTATAGTCTTTTTGAAGATGCCTTTAAAGTGAGTTTCAAAGGCAAGGAATACACGGCTAACTATGGCGAGGCGGATTTGTTCGAGCTTTGGAAACTGCTTCAAAGCAAGAAGCAGAAATACCCTGTCATTTGGCTGCAAACAGGATACAGCGTGGTTCATGATGTAAAGGGACAAAAAACCAAACTCAAAGGTATGAGGTTCTTCTTCATTACATTAGGTTCGGAACACGCTTTTTACAAGGATAGGTTCAAATCTACCTTTGATGAAGTGTTAATGCCTTTACTCGGTTCATTCTTGGATAAGATAAGAAGGACCAGCGGAGTATCTTTTGAGGAGGACAACTACTCGTTTGTTTCACTGCCTTTTAATGATATATCAGAATTAGCAAGTAGAGAGAGGGACTACGGAAACAAGAGAGGAAGCCAAACGACCACTACGCCTGACATTTGGGATGCGATAGTGCTGGATATTAGTCTGAATATAGACAATGAATGTGTAAATGTTAAACCATTTAAAATTTAAAAACTTATGTTAAAACAAAGCTTCTGCGGTTCAGCAGAGATGATAGCACGACTTGGAGGTGCATTTTGTGGAGAAAAATTGGTTACAGGTTTTGCACTTCTTGACAGAAGAGTAGAAATAGACCCTGCAACTTTCAATAAGACAGCATTGGATAAGATTATCCAAGAGGATAAATTCATTGGTAAGATATCTTTCTTCAATGTGGAAGATAACGACCAAGAGGCAGATTACAACACATCTGTAAGAAAAGAAAGAAGCCGTTCAATCCCTGGAACAAAAGGGTATAGATTTACCTTTGACAAAGGTTCTTCTTTCCAAAACGAATTGGCAAAATTGGACAACAGCGACAATTACAGCTTTGTGCCAATCTTTGAAGATGGTTCAGCGCTTTTTGCGATTAAAGCGAATGGTAAGTTGATGGGCTTTGCTTGTAAATTGTTCGTTGGAGTTAAGAAACTAAAAACCACTTCGGAGGTGTCAGGTTCTACATTAGAGGTGGACATCTTACCTGATGCTATGATTTATTGGCAGAAATCTGAAAATGTGTTTGAAAGTGATGAGTTTTCTTTCAACGAGATTAACCCAATCATTAAATTGGCAGTTTCTACTGGTGTATTGACAAACACTGCTACGACTACCAAAGTGAAAGTAACAGAGGCGTTCTCAAATGCTAATGTTGTAGGGCTTACTGATGCTGCGAAATGGAAGATTGAGGAAGATGGCGTAATTGGTAACATCACGAATGTTGCTTACGATGCATCAGCACAGGAATATACTCTTACTCACTCGGCTCTTGCTACTGGTAAGAAAGTGAGATTCATTACTTCCGATAATGGATTGAGGGTAATCAGCCTTGACACGAACTACTACACAGGGGAAAGTGAACTTAAATCCGTAGTATAATGGAACTAAAAATTGGGGCTTATACTTTTGGAAATATGGAAAATTTCAAGAGTAAGAAAGAAGCCAAGGAATACATCTTGGGAATATACCCTACTCTTAGCGAGGAAGATGTAGAGAAAAGCTTGAAACCTTTATTTAGAAATGAGCGGGAAACTAATCAATCCGATAACATTGCTGAAGCGCATTCAGGCAGCGAAAAGAGCGTTGCCGGAGATAATGCGGACGACAATGGAAGGGAGAAAAAAGGATCTGATAAATCTAAATAAGGAAAACCTTATGCAGGGGAAAGATAGTGAGGGCGATGATTTGCCCTCCTATAAAGACCCTGAATATGCAAACTTCAAAACCTCTATTAACCCAAACAATAGAGGTTTTTGGGATTTGCGAGTGACTGGACAATATCAGAGTTTTGTAGATGTTATCGTTCATCCAGCGGTTATCTTCTTTAAGAATGAGTTGCAGAACGAAAAAGCCGAGTGGCTACATAGTAAACTTGGAAAAAGGCACTTGGGGGTAACCGAGGAGCAAGGCTATCAGTTTCAGTTGGACAACAAGCCAGAAATAAGGAAAAAGATATTAGATATTATAAACAATGGCGTGTAATTGCAGCAAACCGATAACCAAGAGCGAGTGCGCTATGCTCCGAGAGTTTAACGAGGATGGGCGCTTGTTTATCTATCATATCTTTGATGACAAAGGTCTTGTGGTGGCTTATGTGCCAAAGGGCGAAAATCCTAACGATATAGCCAAAGAGCGAGGCTTTTATAATGAAAAAGGAGAGTTAGAATGGTATCTAACCTCCGAACATCCCTGTTTATGGGAATAAAAAAAACACCTTTAATTAGTTGTTTTTGTTTTTATTGTTTTGTGCAGTAGTAGTGAAATACGCCAGTAACACTATTAGGTTTTCGTATTACCATAATAATCTCATAGTACTCTCCATCCTTGAGCGGTTTTTTATCCCAAACATAGAACAAATATCCCTTTTTGTTAGAACCTGCATAAGGGTATCTGTTTTCAGGGTTAGTGAAAAACTCTTCATGTTCTCCGTTTTCATCTGTCCAATATACTGTATTACCTTCTCTAAACTCTAATTTATATTTTCCAGCAGGAACAGCTTCCCAGCCTGATGGAGTATCTTTATAATGAACTGTATAAACTCCTTTCAATTCTTCTGTAAAAGGCACTTCTATTATTCTTGGTTCTTCTTGTGGTTTGTTATCGTCTGAACTTCTATCACACGAAACAATTGAAAACACGCTGAATACAGCAATAAATAAGGTAAATATTCTATTCATTTTTAATGGTTTTTTATTTCAATGCAAGATAACAAAAAGTTAGGAATAAACACCTATGTTTCATTGCTTTTTTATCTTATTTTTATTTAGTCTAAATAAATATAATATTGTATTTTTGAAGAAATTAAAGTGAATGCAATTATTCTGGTATCACAGCCCTGTTCGGTTCTACAAGACTCTTGAAGAGTTGCAAGATATGACCAATCCACAGAATACGCAATATTTTGGGGAAAGAAATCCATATCCGTTGGAATTAGGCGTAAAACATCGCTTTGTCTTGCCTATGTACGGCAACACACTGCCTATTGGCGATTACAAAGTGTTCTTGGTCAGTGGAACAAACAGAACAGAATTAGAGAGTTCGGTTTTTGAAAAGGAAGGCTATTTAAAGTATGTAACATTCAAGTCTAATAAACCATTAACTGGAAGACTTGAAATAGTGAATGTTACCACTGGAAAAACAGAATATTACTCTAATTGTGTTTGGTTCTTGGACTCTACTGATGCACAAGGGCGAAAGTTTATAAGAGTAGCGACAAAACACTCTTACAACAGAAATTTGTTTGAATTTGATGAAGAGGGAGCGTGGATTGTGACCAATCTGCCAGCATACTGCCTTGGCGATATACGAGTAGAGGCAGAAATATCCAACAACAGAATAGGTGGCAATTCTACGCTGAAAGTTAAAGATAGTTACATCGATGAAGTGGTAAGTTATGAGTTTTTTAGCGGAGGAGATGGCAACATTTTGAATTTCATTCAGGTTCACGCTACCAACAACCAGTTTTTCATCGATGGCACACAGAGAACAGCGCTTGAAAAGATAGACCGCTCGGACTTTGCAATGAGTGGGAAAATGTCCTTTACCAATGTCAAAGATGCTGGTGGGCTGAATGTTCTGCTAAATGAGTATGAAATATTTTCTAAATAAAACACGATGAGAAACGAGATAGTACAAGTAGATATTGAGAAAGTAAGGCGAGAAACGGCCACAGGGGGGAATACCTGTCAAAGGATTGCTTCTGTTTTCACGCAGTTGAACGATAATAAGGCGGAAAACAGCGAAGTTACAAAGAAACTTAATGAAAAAGCAAGTGTTACAGACTTAGATTTAAAGGCAGATTCGAACGCTGGAAACCTTACACCTCAACAGGTGGAGGCTTGGAATACCAAGTTAAAAACACTCTCTGATGCACCAAGTGATAATAAGCAGTATGCTCGTAAGAATGGAGCATGGGAGGAAGTGGTAGCCACAGGAGGAGGCGGAGGTAGCGGTGGTAATAGCAG
>CAUQMH010000020.1:0-19902 GCA_963519075.1 uncultured Flavobacteriaceae bacterium | reverse complement strand
GCTCCATTTGTTCTTTGTCTTTTTGCTCCATCGACATAATTGTAATGTTTTAATTTTCCAAAATACAAATCAAAGGGCAAAATTTGCCCTTTGAAATATCTTATTACGCCCCGAATTGTCGTAAATGATGGTCAAAATGCTTCCATTGTAGGATTCCCCATTCATCAGGTGTGATTTTGCCTTCATCTTTCCTACTGGCGCTCAGTATCTACTTTTAAACTTTCTAAATGATTGAGCATTTCGTTTTTATCTGTTTCGTTTATTATTTTCATTCTATGAGGGGTAATAAAAGAATTGTATAATAATTTCTGATTAATCACTTTCAGAAATACCCATCATCATATTATAATGAGCTATATGTCCTGAGTATTTAAATATTTTTCTAAATACATCTTTATAATTTTGAATTGTATGCTCTGCTAACTCTAATTCAATATCTTCGTTTAAAGAATGAGAGCCATCATTTATCCAATAATATAGTGATTTACATATTTGTTTATCTGGTATTGTTGGAAATTTGTCAATAATAGTCTCGGCAGTAATATTGCCTAATAGCTTAAAATAGTTTTCTAAAATTCTTCTCATTATATTTTGAATAGATAAAATAGAAGAAATATTATCATTTCTCATTTCGCTCCATAATAATTGATATGATGTTTGTATAGGATTCTCTTCTTCATAAGCTTGTATAGAAGAAATATTACCATTCTTTCTTAAAATCCAATGATTAGTGATATTTTTAGAATCATTATTGCGCATATCAACAAAAGAAACTTCTTTATGAAAATAGATATTATGTGTAAAAAGGATTAATTGAACAATATTACCTTTCCCTTCCTTAATATTTTTAATAAAATCTTTAAGTAGAGTACTGACAATAAATAATATATTACTATCTAAACTTGAAATGGGATCATCTATAACTAAAACTCTTTGTTCAGTAATATTGTCTTCTGATAACCCTCCTTCTGCTAATTGAAGAAAATATAAAAAAGTAATAAAAGTAATTTCTCCTTCACTTAAAGTATCTTCTGCAACTTCTCCATTTTCTCTAATAATCTTATAATACCCTTTTTCCTCTGCTGATACTATTTTAAAACTAAGAAATCCCATATTTCTTAAAAGAGTATTTATATCATCTATCGTTGATTCAATGCCTACAATATTTTTATTAAGTTCTTTAATTTCATTTTCTAAAATAGATTGTCTTCTATTATTTTCTCTTAAGAATCCCTTTATATTTTCAATAGCATTATTTTTACCATTGAAATTTCGTCTAAATTCAGCTATTTCATTTTTTAATTCTTCTGAGAGAAATTTCCATATATCACTTATTAAGATATTTTTTTCATTATTAAAATTAGTAACAATTTGATTATGTGTCTTTATTTTTTCATTAGCTTCATTAATCAAATTAGAAATTAACACTAATTGTTCTCTAACAGGTTGTAATGTTAATTCTCTACTTGGTTCTTTTAATTTTGTATTTATTTTTTCATTATTAGCTATAATTTGGCTATTTAGTGTCTTTAAATAAGAGGAATACTTATCTATATCTAGTTTTGAATTACCTAAATTCTTTTCTCGCTCCTCAATCTTATTTAATTCATTTAAAATATTTGATGTCAGATTTGTATAAGAACCGAAAAGTTCTTTCAATAAATTAATATCATTGATATAACTTTCATCAAAAAAGTTTTCTAATTGTTTCTTAAAATCATCTGTTATAGTTTCTTGTTGGCAAAAAGGACAAACATTGCTATCTTTTTGTATATAATTTTTCCCTTGATGAACCCAATCACTTATATTTAATCGTTGAATAAAACCAGCTATGTCAATATCTCTTTTTCCTACTATTTTTTTATTCCAAATACTATTTTCTTCTATTTGTAAAATATTGTCAAACTCTATTATTCTTAATAGTTCTATGTTTTGTGGTACTTCTCTGAAAATAGTATTTGCTCTTTGTAATAAATCATCATAAGAAACTAAACTACTTACATTGTTACTAAATTCTTTTAATAATTTCTCCTTAAAGGTTTTTTTATGTAAGGCACCTCCGAATGCTTCATAGAAAACTTTTTCATATTTGATTTTTAAGTTTTTCCAACACAATTCTATAAATGAATTTTCTATGTAATTTTTTTCATCATCAAATTTATTTAAAGTCTGTATTTTCTTTCCTTCTTCTTCTCTAAGGTTTTTCAATTCTGCAAATTTGGATTCTACTAGTTCCTTATCTTCTTTTGTTGCTTTTCCAAGAGTAAAAACACCTTTGATCTTCCCTAAGCCAAAGTTTTCATCTCTAAACTTCTTATTATAGACAAGTGTTGAAACTGAAAGATTATTTTTCCATACAATTTCACAATCATTATATTTATCATCATCCTGATTTTTTAGATAATTAGAGATTGTTGTTTTTCCTGTACCATTTCCTCCATAGATAAAATTAATTTTTTTCAGATTATTAATTTTGACACCTTCATTGTCATAGGTTGCAACATTCTTTATTGTAATAGAGTCTATCATAAAAGTTTCTTTTTTGATTTATAACATAATCTATTTATTATATTGACTTTACACTCCTTTTTGCGAAGTTCTTGAATATTTTTGTTATAGTAAAATTTTAAAAGTCACTCTTCATTTAACTTACAGAATAACTCGTCCCTTCTTTTCCGTCTTTTAGCTGGATGCCGATTGCGGATAATTCATCTCGGATTTTGTCCGAAAGCGCCCAGTCTTTGTTGGCACGAGCTTCCATTCTCATATTGATAAGGAGCTGAACCACACCATCAAGTTTGTCATTATTTCCTGCTGCCTGCTCTTCGTTTCGTAAGCCCAAGACATCGAAAACAAAGGCGTTCATCAGTGTTTTCAATTCGTTGAGTTCATCGATTGATATTTTTTCTTCTCCGTTTTTCACTTGGAAAATCCATTTCACCGCTTCGAAAAGATGAGCGATAAGTATAGGCGAATTAAAATCATCCAATAGCGCATTGTAGCATTTTTCTCTCCATTCAGATATAGGGAGTGCAGTAGGATGTTCTATTTCGGTGTTGATTTCATTTAAAATTTTCAATGCTTCCATAAGCCTGTTAAAGCCTTTTTCGGCAGCGAGCATAGCTTCATTAGAGATGTCAAGTACACTGCGGTAGTGCGCTTGCATAAAGCAGAAACGAATCACCGCAGGCGCAAAAGCTTTCTCAAAGAATGTGTTGTCACCGTTGATGAGCTGCATTGGTAAAATGTAGTTTCCTGTCGATTTGCTCATTCGTTGTCCATTCATTGTCAGCATATTAGCGTGCATCCAGTAGCGTACTGGGCTTTCGCCGTGTCCTGCTTTACCTTGTGCGATTTCGCATTCGTGGTGAGGGAATTTCAAGTCCATACCTCCTCCGTGGATATCAAACTGATTACCAAGGTATTTGGTGCTCATCACTGTACATTCTAAATGCCAGCCAGGGAAACCATCGCCCCAAGGAGAAGCCCAGCGCATAATGTGAGCTGGCGAAGCTTTTTTCCACAGTGCGAAGTCCTGAGGATTGCGTTTTTCGCCTTGTCCATCGAGGTCGCGGGTGTTCGCAAAAAGCTCTTCTATATTTCTATTAGAAAGTTCGCCGTAGTTGAGTCCGCGTTTGTTGTATTCCAGCACATCGAAATACACAGAACCATTGCTCTCATAGGCAAAACCATCATTCAAGAGTTTTTCTGTGAGCTGGATTTGTTCCAAAATATGCCCTGTCGCAGTAGGTTCTATTGTCGGCGGAAGAAGATTGAATATATCCAAAACTTTATGGAAATCAACCGTATATTTTTGTACGATTTCCATAGGTTCCAGTTTTTCTAGGCGGGATTGTTTTACGAAACGGTCATTGTTTACATCGCCATCATCAGTAAGGTGTCCTGCATCGGTAATGTTACGGACATATCGCACTTTGTAGCCCAAGAATTTCAGCGTACGATACACAAAATCAAACGACATAAAGGTACGCACATTTCCCAAATGCACATTACTGTACACCGTAGGGCCACACACATACATTCCTACATTATTCTCGTGCAAAGGCACAAAAACTTCTTTTTCTCCTTTTAAGGAATTGAATATTTTTAGTTGATGATTCATATTATGTTTTATTAAGACTGACAAAGATAATTAAAAAACATTAGACATTTTAAATTAAAGTTTGTTTATTTTGCGGATTATTTATCAAAAATTATAATGGACAAAATACAATTCATTCAGCAGAATATTTCAATTCAAGAAAAACAGATAAACGCAGTTTTGCAGCTGCTTTCGGAGGACTGCACCATTCCCTTTATTGCGCGATATAGAAAAGATAAAACAGGAAACCTCGGCGAGGTGGAAATAGAACAGATTCAGAAACTTAGCAAAAATTTTGATGAAATCCAAAAGAGAAAAGAAAGCGTTCTGAAATCCATAGAAGAGCAGGAAAAACTCACGCCAGAACTTCGCGCAAAAATAGAGCAAAGCTTTGATTTACAGGAGATAGAAGACTTATATCTTCCCTTTAAAAAACGAAGAAAAACCAAAGCCGATGCTGCAAAAGAAAAAGGGCTGGAGCCTTTGGCAAAAATCATCATGGCGCAGAAAAACAGCGGTGACATAGAGCAAACAGCGCAGAATTATCTGAATAAAGAAGTTTTCAGCGTGGAGGAGGCGCTTCAAGGCGCGAGGGACATCATCACAGAATGGATAAACGAAAATATTTTCATTAGAAAAAATCTTAGAAGAGTTTTTCAGCGAAAAGCCGTGATTTCCAGTAAAGTAGTCAAAACCAAAAAAGAGGAGGAAGAGGCACAGAAATACGCTCAATATTTTGACTGGAGCGAACCGCTGAATAAAATCCCTTCTCACAGGCTTCTAGCGATGCTTCGTGCTGAAAAAGAGGGTTTTATAAAAGTGAGTATTGACATTGACAAAGAAGAAATCCTTACTTTCATGGAGGGAAGTTTGGTGAAAACGGCTTCACCTTCGTGTGCAGAGCAAATCATCCTTGCGGCTCAGGATGCTTACAAAAGACTTTTGGAGCCTTCTATTTCAAATGAAATTTTGCAGGAAGCCAAGATTAAAGCCGATGAAAAGGCGATTTCTATTTTTTCTGAAAATTTGACACAATTGCTTTTGGCTCCGCCTCTCGGCGAGAAGCGAATTTTAGCCATAGACCCAGGGTATAGAACGGGCTGTAAGGTGGTTTGTCTTGATGAAAAAGGCGATTTGCTTCATAATGAGACCATTTATCCACACGCTCCACAGAAAGAAACTGCCACTGCGATGAAAAAAATCCGCTCTATGGTGGAGGCTTACCATATTGAGGCGATTTCTATCGGGAATGGAACGGCCTCTCGTGAAACTGAGTTTTTCATTAAGAAAATCGCGTTTGACAGACTTTTGCAGGTTTTCGTGGTGTCCGAAGCTGGAGCGTCTATCTATTCCGCGAGTAAAATTGCCCGAGATGAATTTCCTGATTATGACATCACCGTGAGAGGCGCTGTCTCTATCGGAAGGAGGCTGTCTGACCCGCTTGCCGAGTTGGTAAAAATAGACCCAAAGAACATCGGAGTAGGGCAGTATCAGCACGATGTAGACCAGACTTTATTAAAAGAAGAATTGGACAGCACGGTCGTAAAATGTGTGAATTCAGTAGGGATTAACATCAATACGGCGAGTAAATCTCTGCTGAGCTATGTCTCTGGTATTGGCGAAAAACTTGCAGAAAATATCGTGGCTTACCGAACCGAAAATGGCGCTTTTGTGGATAGAAATCAGCTTAAAAAAGTTCCTCGTTTGGGCGAAAAGGCATTCCAGCAGGCGGCGGCATTCATCCGAATAAAAGATGGCAAAAATCCTTTGGATAACTCCTCTGTGCATCCAGAAGCCTACAAAATCGTAGAAAAAATGGCGAAAGACCTCGGTGTCAAAACGATAGACCTTATCGCTAATGAGGAGAAAATTAAACAAATTGCACCAGAAAAATACACAACAGAGGACATTGGAATTTTAGGGATAAAGGATATTCTGAAAGAACTTCTAAAACCAGGGCTTGACCCAAGGAAAGCGAGCAAAGTCTTTGAATTTGACCCGAATATAAAAACCTTTGAAGATTTGAAAACAGGAATGATACTTCCTGGGATAGTGAGCAATATCACGGCATTTGGGTGTTTTGTGGATATTGGGATAAAAGAAAATGGGCTGGTGCATATTTCTCAGCTGAAAGACGGCTTCGTGAGCGACCCTAGCGAGGTGGTAAAACTCCACCAGCAGGTAAAAGTGAAAATAATAGAAATAGACACGGAGAGAAAGCGAATAGCTCTGTCGATGGTGATTTAGAGAAGAACTATTTTAATATTGTTTTTCGCTAAAAAATAACTACATTTGCAAGAATAAAAAAGATAAATATGAGTTGTGGAGGATGTAAAAATTCTGGCGATTCTTCCCACGGCTGCTCTACTAACAGCAAAGGAGAGTTTAGTTGTGATATAATAGATACTTGTGAATATAGTTATAAATTAAGTGTTTTTGATTGGCTTGCCAATATAAAATCTCCACTGAATGAGTGTGAGTATGTTGAGGTTAGATTTAAAAATGAAAGAAAAAGTTTTTATCATAACATAGATAAACTACCGCTGCATATAGGAAGTATAGTAACGGTAGAGTCCAGCTCAGGGTATGATGTCGGAGTGGTGAGTCTCACAGGTGAACTGGTAAGGATACAGATGAAAAAGAAAAATTTTGGAGAAGAACAAACCTCCAAAATAATCCGTATAGCTACACAAAAAGATGTAGAAATATGGCAAAATTCTAGAAAAAAAGAAGAAGAAGTAAAGAAAGAAGCAAGAAAAATCGCCTTGAATCTAAATCTTGAAATGAAAATTTCGGATATAGAATACCAAGGGGACGGCTCTAAGATTACTTTTTACTATACAGCAGATGGAAGAGTAGATTTCCGACAGCTGATAAAGGAGTATGCGGCTGTTTTTCGTACTAAAGTAGATATGAAACAGATAGGTTACCGACAGGAAGCAGCTAAACTGGGCGGAATAGGCTCTTGTGGCAGGGAACTCTGCTGTTCCACATGGCTTACGGATTTTCGTTCGGTGAATACTAATGCAGCCAGATACCAGCAGCTGAGCATAAACCCATTAAAACTTGCGGGACAGTGCGGTAAGCTAAAATGCTGTCTGAATTTTGAGCTGGATAGCTATATGGATGCTCTCAGCCATTTTCCTTCTTCCAGCACGGTTTTGGATACAGAAAAAGGAAAGGCTTTCTGCATCAAAATAGATGTTTTCAAAAAGAGAATGTGGTTCGCTTATGTGGATAATTCTATTCTTTGGTATGACCTAGATATCCAAGAAGTGAAGGAAATGATTTCCATGAACAAAAAAGGGAACAAAATTCCGCCATTAGAGGAGTATAAAACTCAAGAATTGTCCGTTCCTACGAAGGAAATAGATCTGATTCAGGAGAATAACATAGACCGTTTCGAGAAGAAAAAATCAAACAAGAAACCTAAAAACAAGGAAAAGAAAAACACTTCTCCAAAGGAAGAAAAAAACAATAATAATGCTCCGAAACAGAATAATTCAGAGCAACAAAAACCGAACAATAAAAAGAATAATAAAAAAAGAAATAACCCGAAAAAAAATAATAATGATGGGTAAAAAGATATGGATATTTGCAGCATTGTGGTTTATTTCCATAGGCTGTTCCAGCGAGGGAGAAATCTATATGACCGAGGTGAATAACCTCTGGGGAAAGAATGATGCTAAGAAAATAGAGTTTGAAATCAAAGATTCTCAGTCTCCGAAAAATCTTATATTTGTTGTAAGAAACAATAATGAATATCCTTACAATAACTTGTTTCTGATTTCTACTATTAAAGGAGAAAAGAATAAAGTTTTGAAAACAGATACGCTTCAGTATATTTTAGCAAAACCAAATGGAGAATGGTACGGAAGTGGTATAGGAGATGTTAAGGAAATTCTCGTTCAGTATAAAAATGAATACAAATTCCCTGCGAATGGTAAATATAAAGTGGAACTAAAACACGGAATGAGAACCGACCAGCTGAAGGGGATAGAGGATATAGGTATTAAAATAGAAAATATAAAAACAACAACTCCGTAATAAATATGGAAAATGAAAAAAAACTTCCCACAAAAAAGAAAAAATCTTATGTAGGAAGATGGATTAAGTTGATTTGGTTAGGATTTATAGGAATAGTAGCAGCCATAGTAGCTTTGTTCTTTTCTATATCACAGGGTTTTCTTGGGGAGATGCCCGATATGAAAGATATAGAAAATCCAGATATCTATGTAGCATCAGAGATTATTTCTTCTGATGGAGTGGTTTTGGGTAAATTTGAAAAAGAAAAAACCCAGCCAGTTACTTATAATCAGCTTCCGCCGTATTTGGTTTATGCTCTTTATGCGAAGGAAGATGAGCGTTTCAGAGAGCATTCTGGAATAGACCTAAAATCCATAGTGAGAGCAGTCTATTTCCGAGGCGAAAGAGGGGGAGGTTCTACCATTACCCAGCAGTTAGCAAAGCTTTTATTTACAAAATCAGCTGCACAAAACAAAAGACAGAGAATCTTTCAAAAACTGAAAGAATGGTCTGTAGCGGTAAGTTTAGAGAAAAGATATACCAAAGAGGAGATTATTACTTTGTATTTCAATAAGTTTGATTTCCTTTATAATGCCAATGGGATAGAAATGGCATCAAAGGTTTATTTCAATAAAAAAACCAAAGACCTTACTCTTTCCGAGGCGGCTACTTTTGTGGCAATGTTGGAAAACCCAGTGAAAAACAATCCACTCAGAAACTTGGAAAGAGCGACTGAGAGAAGAAATGTGGTTCTGAAACAAATGCTTGAGACTAAATACATAGACCAAGCGACCTATGATAAGGCTGTACAAGAGCCAATAAAAACTGATTATCAAAACATTAAAGGAATAGACCAAGGCTATTCTGCATATTACAAACATTATCTTCGTCAGGAAATTTCTACATATCTCAAAGATTATGAGAAGAAAACAGGAAAAGAACTGAACATATATAGAGATGGACTAAAAATATATGTTACTGTCGATTCCAAAATGCAGAAATACGCTGAAGAAGCGATAAAAGAACACTTGACCAATCTGCAGAAAAGTTTTGATAACGAACAAAAAAACAATAGAAAGAGACCCTTTTATCATATTTCTGACAAGCAGGTAAATGACATTATGATGGCTTCTGTGAAGAGAACAGGAAGATATAAACAGCTTGCAGAGGCTGGTGTGTCAGAGGATTCTATCCTTATGGAGTTTAAGAAACCTGTGAAAACTTCCATCTTTACTTGGGAAGGTGAGCAGGATGTGGAGATGTCTCCATGGGACTCTATCCGTTATCACAAGCAGATTGCACAGGCAGGACTTATGGCTATGGAGCCTACAACAGGTGATATCAAGGCTTGGGTCGGAGGGATTAACTGGGAGCACTTTCAGTATGACCATGTGAAACAAGGGAAAAGACAGGTAGGTTCTACCTTTAAGCCTTTTGTGTATGCTACAGCAATTATAAATTTAGGGATGACACCATGCACGCCTATTTCCAATGCATCTTATAGCAGAGGTTCTTGGCATGTAAAAGGTTCTGGAGGTATGCTTAGGATGAAGGATGGTCTTGCTCATTCCAAAAACCCGATAGCAGTCCGTTTGATGGAGGCAGCAGGGCCTAAAAATGTAATTCAGTTAGCACGAGATTTAGGAGTTACAGGCGAGATGACTCCTGACTTAGCGACAGCTTTGGGGTCTTCAGATATTACCATTTATGAGATGCTTGGGGCTTATAGTACCTTTGCTAATTATGGGAATTATATAAAACCAGAGATGATTTGGCGTATTGAAGATGCCAACGGAAGGGTTATCAAGGAGGTGACAACAGAGGTCAGAGAGGTGATGAACCCTATACATGCCTATAGTATGATAGATATGATGAAAGGAGTAGCCAGCTATGGAACGGCATCTAGACAGCTTAGAAGCATGGGTATCAATGCAGAAATCGCTGGTAAAACAGGAACAACACAGAAAAACTCAGACGGTTGGTTCATAGGGATAACTCCTAAACTAGCCACAGGTGTATGGGTAGGCTGGGAAGATAGAGCAACCCACTTCTGGAGTACAGGAGAAGGGCAGGGGGCGAAAATGGCGCTTCCTATCTGGGGGTATTTCATGAAGAGAATTTATGCTGATAAATCATTGAAAATCACACAAGAAGATAAGTTTGAAAAACCATCAGACTGGAAAGGAGATTGTTCTGATTTGCAGGGACTTGGAGGCTATGGAGACGAAGGAGGACTGCAGACAATAGATGAAATACAAAATCCTAATAAAGGAAAAGATAAATCAAAATCAAACCAAAATAGGGAAGAGGATATTGACAGCAGGATAAACCAAGGGGATGAAATAGATTTTAATCAATAAAAAATTAAAATAGAAATGACAGATTTCTCAGATATAGAAGATGATTTTTTTACAGGTAAGGAACATACGCCTCTTCGTAAAGATGCTTTTCTGCTTTCACCTGATGAAAAGATAGAAAAGATAGAAAAACTTTTTGGGGAGATTATGTACACTCTAGGGCTGGATATGACAGATGACAGCCTAAAAGACTCTCCTAAAAGAGTTGCAAAAATGTATGTGAATGAGATTTTCGGCGGGCTTCTTCCTGAAAACAAACCAGGGATTTCTACATTTAAAAATCAATACAGATACCGCCAGATGCTTGTAGAAAAAGATATCACGGTGTATTCTTTCTGTGAACATCACTTTTTGCCCATCATCGGAAGGGCTCATGTAGCCTATATTTCTAATGGAGAGGTTATAGGATTGTCTAAAATCAATAGAATTGTAAATTACTATGCTCGCCGTCCGCAGGTTCAGGAGCGATTAACAATGCAGATTGTCCAAGCGATGAAAGAGGCTCTAGGGACGGAGGATGTGGCATGTATCATAGATGCGAAACATCTTTGTGTAAACTGTAGAGGGATAAAAGATACTGCGAGCAGCACCATCACAGCCGAACTCAGCGGACTATTTAGAAAAAATCCTACAACACGAAAAGAATTCCTGCACTATGTGGGAAGCCATACAAAACTTGACTAAAATTAAAATACGAAAATGAATATAGAACTTCAACAAAAACTAAATCTTGCTGTTCAAGCCCAAAAAGAATGGCGAGAAGTAAGTTTTGAGAAAAGACAAGAATTACTAAAAAATTTATCTAAAAATATTCTTGAAAATCATGAGGAATACAGCCAAATGATTACTCAAGAAATGCACAAACCTATTACCCAATCAAGAGGAGAGGTTAAAAAATGTGCACTGATGACCGACTATTATGTAGCTGCGGAGAATGTCCTAAAACCAGAGATTGTAGAAACGGAACTTTCTGCAAGTGAGGTTTATTACCAGCCAATGGGAGTTATTCTGGGAATTATGCCATGGAATTTCCCTTTCTGGCAGGCGCTTCGTTTTGCTGTGCCGACTATTTTGGCAGGAAATGTCGTTCTTTTGAAACACGCATCTATCTGCAAAGGTTCGGGAAGAGCCATAGAAGAACTATTCAAAAAATCTGGCTTTCCAGAAGGGGTTTTGCAGAATATAGAGTATTCATATGTTGATATAGAGGAGCTTATAACAAATCCGCTGGTGAAAGGAGTGAGCCTTACAGGAAGTGAGACAACGGGAAGAAAAATAGCATCTCTTGCAGGAGCGAATATTAAAAAATCATTGTTGGAATTAGGTGGGAACGATGCTTTTATCGTTTTAGATGATACAGATTTAGATAAGACAGCGAAGCAGGGTGCTGCGGCAAGGCTGAGAAACTGTGGACAGGCGTGTACATCAGCAAAAAGATTTATTATCCAAGAAAGTATCTATGCCGAGTTTTTGGAAAAATTAAAGACAGAATACCAAAAATATGAATTGGGCGACCCATTCGATGATAAAACAGAATTAAGTGGACTGGCTTCAAAATCCTTTGCGGATGAGCTTCAGCAGCAGTATGAAAAGGCTTTGGAGCATGGAGCAGAGGTTATAATTCCGCTGGAGAGAGTAGATGATATTTCGTTTAAACCAGGGCTTATTAAGATGAATCTGGACAATCCGATGATTGATGAAGAGCTTTTCGGGCCGTTAGGAATGGTAATTTCAGCAAAAGATGATGAAGAAATCTTGAAAATAGCGAATAATACTAACTTCGGTTTAGGAAATTCCGTTTGGACTTCAAGTAAAGAGAGAGCTTATTTCTTTGCGGAAAATCTAGAATCAGGGACAGTTTCTTTGAACAAGTTGATGACTTCTGATCCTCGTTTCCCATTTGGAGGAACGAAAAACTCTGGATACGGGCTGGAACTTTCTTTGAAAACCTTGAAGGAGTTCTGCGTAACCAAGAGTGTTTTCGGTGAAGTGAAATAGTTTTACTTTCAAATAAAAATAAAAAAACCGCTTTTTTAAGCGGTTTTTTATTTAATGGTGTTTTTTATTCTACTTTGATATTATCTATCTGAATAGTCGTAGTTGGCAGGGTTCCGCCTCCATGATATTCAAAGATGATGAATCCATTTCCTGTAAGCGTGGAAGGTTTTATCCAGTGTCCACTGTTCGTGAAGTTTGCAGGATAATTAGTATTGTTAGAAGAAATAGTAAATGCGCTGGTGATGTCTGTCAGTGTGGCATTTAGGATATTTCCTGAGAGTTGATAGTCTGTAGAATAGTAGATTTTCAGAACATTTCCGTTGTAGTGTCCATCTTTGGAATCAAAGGAGAATTTTGTCATATTGGAGAAATCCACAGGAACGATGTACATCGTTCTAGATTCTGGTTTAGCACCTGTAGCACCGAAACCGAAGCTAAGAAATTTATTCCCAGAGAAAGAAGATACTCTCCAATATCTGTTTCCTAGAACAGGGTCGTTGATATATTTAGGCAACGCTTCAGAAGAAGTTCCTGTATTATAAGATTGGAAATCTTCAGTAGTTCCCGCACCAGCATAGACGATGGCTGTTCCACCTTTTGCAGGAGCAGTGTCTACTCTTTCCTCTGTGAAATTCACATCGCTGGTGCTTCTTATCAGCATTTGATAAGTGGTGTTGTATTTACTTACCACGAAAGTGATACTTCCCTTCCCAGTAGGAAGTTTGTCTTTTCCAAAGTCAGCAAATTTAGATGTTCTCAGAATAGCCGTTTTTCCACTTGCATCTACTAGCTCTCTGTTAGTATCAGCATTAGAAGAAACATCTACATAGGTTTTAGGCCCATTAGGAACTAAAATTTCGCTGTCTGCAAACTGCACATTCGGAACAGTTACCAGCTTGTTGATGTGTTGAGCTTGTTTAGCTTCATCTAAATTAGCCAAAGCCAGAGGAACAAGATTTGCAATGTCTGCTCTTCCGTTATTACACACTATAGAAAGGTAGTTCCCAAGGGAAGACGAAGGGATTTTTCCAACGGTATATTGTGCATCTGTAACACCTAATTTCGTTACGCCTTTATCCACTCTTAAAATCAAACCTTTAGCATTGATTCTGATATGAGTTCCCACAGGAAAATCTGTGTAGCTGTGTGTTTTTTCAATTTCTATTTGAAGTCCCACAGTAGGGTTTTCTGGTTTGTCTTGGAAAACAATAGTTTTGTAGAAATTACCCTTCTCATCGGAAGAAATCACATATCCATCAAAGATTTGGTCATCAGTGATAGTAAGGGCACTGCCGTTACTTGGTGCTAATGCCGCAAAGGCTGCCATAGTAGTGTTAGTATCCCCAAACTTATTGGTACATGTAATATCTGGAACGCTCCAGTCATCTTTTCTTACGCAGGAAGTGGTAATTCCGAATAGCAATAAAGCTCCTACAACCTGTTTTAGATATACTCTTTTCATTTTTATATATTTTTTTAAGAATTACTAATTAAAATCTAAACTGAACATTTATGAAATAAGATCTTCCCTGTGCATACCAGTATTTGGGTGCGAAAGGAGAATATTGTTTGTCAAAATCCGCTGCAAAATCTCTGTAAGAAGCTTTTCGGGTCTGCTCGAATCCGCCCGTGATGTAGCTCTTGTTGTTCAGCAAGTTATTCACCGAAGCCGAAACCATCAGATAATATTTACCAAAGAGCCAAGATTTTCCTGCATTTACATTGATAAAGAATGCTGATGGTAGTTGTTTCTGCTGAAGAACTCTTCTCAGTTCCGCTTCATCAAGCCCTGGGTATGGAGTTCCCGTAGAAGGATTGGTGATGAAATATTGAGTTCTGATAAGTGCAGCTGGGTCTAAATAAGAATTATCAAAATAGTTCCAGTTCGCTCCTACCCACCAGTATTTAGGGTTATTATATCTAAATCCAAGAGAGAATGCTGTCTGAGGCGTTCCTCCTTGTCTGTAGTTTTTGATATAGGCATCCCCTATGTAGGTATAAGTAGTTCCTCCAGAAGCGCCCACAGCATCGGAACTGAAATATAATTTAGGATTGTTATTATAAACATATTCACCGTAGCTTGCCAGCCCTTGTAGAGAGAGCGTAGAAGTTACTTTTACTTCCAATCCAAGTTCCAGTCCTCGGTTTTGTCGTTTCATATCCTTCATCACCTGCGTGAAGAATGCGCCATTAGTTACACCTTGTAAAACTGACCCATCAGCAAAGAAACGCTGAACATTGGTTTCGTTTTCAGAGTTGATGATGTATCCGCTCAGCCTTGCTTTTACAAAAGGCGTAGAAAGCACATAGCTGAGGTCATTAGCATTGATGAACATACTTCTCATACCTTCCACTACGGATGAATTTACTCTTGGGTTAAAGAATAAATCTTCCATGAAAGGCGCTTGGGAATAGGCTGTTCCGTTATAAACCAAGAAGTTTCGCCCATTGATTTTATAGACAATTTGTCCTTTTAGTCCAAAATTGGTAAATTCATAATCTTTGCTTCTTCCGTAAGAATCTGGATATAGATAATGCTGGAATTTACCATCTCGGTACGAAGTAGAATAGCTGAACTGCCCTCCCACGAAAACATCAAACTTGCCTGTGGAGAATTTTAGTGCTGGATTTACTTTTACTTCTTGTCTTCCGAAAGTGTAGTCGTAGCTTATTTTATCACCTACGCCTTTGTGAGTATCTGTTTCGTATTCGTTGTATTTTCCGCTTCCATTTCTCTTGTAAGGGTCTTTGTTCAGAGCATACTGACCTCCTAGTAGGTCTTTTATTTCTCTGTATTGGTCAGATTTGTAGTTTTGATAAGAAACATTTAGGATAAATCTTGTCTTATCATTAAAGTTGTGCGTGAAATGTGTGGAAAGATTCCAAATTTTGTCATCATTCACATCATCCACTAGATAGAATATTGACCGACCTTTGTAGCTAAGGTTAGCGTGATAAAGTCTATTCCAATCTATCTGAGATACAGAAAGATTATCATTTACCCAATTTTGAAGAACATTGTCATATTCTGCTTTTCCAAGGAAATAGCTTGGCAAGTTTTTATAATAAGTAGGCGAAGGATTTTGGGCATTATGCCAATCCAATCGTGAAGATTTTGTTTTCCCAAACTGATAAGAAAGCGTTGTCCAAAGTTCTGTTTTCTTATTGATTTTCCAATAATCCGTTAGCTGGAAAATAGGCTGAAAACCTCGTTTTACTCTCTCGCTTCTTTTTTCGCCATCCTGCCATCCCCAGTAGGAGTTGTAGTAGATTCCTTTGTAATCATAGACTTCCTGCGTGTTAGGGCTGGATGTAGCCCTTCTGTAAGGGTTTCCTACCATATTGAGCGTGAGGGTGTGTTTGTCATTGATTTTCTTTTCCACCCCTAAATATGCAGCATAGGAATCATAGAAAGTTCCTTCTTGTATGCCTTCTTTTGCCCATCTTCGGCTGACCATCCCAGTGAAAGCCCAGCCGTTTTTGTTCATTCCCGAAGTGTATCGGTAAGAGAGCCTGTGGCGGTAGTTTCTATTCGTGAGTGAGTAGGTCAGTTGGCTTCCTTTTCTGTATTCGCTCGCCTTTGTGTTTTTATAAATCACAGAGCTGACACCTCCGAAAGCGTATTCGGACGGCGAGTGGTTAGTGGCAACTTCTGGATAACGAGTAATCTCGTTCAGCCCTCCCCAGCTGCTGAAATCTATATTTCCATTGTTTTGTTTTGACATGGACACGCCGTTGAACATCATTTCCCCAGACCTGCTGTCCAAGCCTCTCGGGCGGAACCAGTAAATTCCCAAATCATACCCCGCGATTCTGTTGAAAATATCCTGCGAAGACTGCAGTAGTCCCACAGTGGTCTGAAGAGAGCTGTTGTCATCATCATTGTCACTATCGCTGTCCAGTAGAGTGAAGCCTTGTTCGGTAGAGTTGTAAAGAACTGAATTTAAGACAATAACGCCCAAATCCTTTCTTTTTTCTCCCTCCTGTACACTGAAATCAATGGTCTTGGTTTCGTAATTGTTTTTAAAAACAACGATCTGATAATTACCAGGTTTCAAATCTACAAACTGGAAATACCCGATTTTGTCTGCAATCATATTCTCCTCCGAGCCTTTCATGTCTACTTCAGCTCGTTCCACAGGCTTGCCTTTCTCATCTTTTATATAAGCGTAAACCGTGGTTTGTGCGTTACAGAAGTGCATTGCAGCAACTGTAAAACCGCAAATCAAGACAGATTTTTTAAACATTTTCTAATCTAATTTAACAAGTTTTAACAAAAATAGACTTAATGTTTAATTAAAACGAATATAACGATATGAAATAAATCATATCAATTTCTTTTCCTAAATGAAAAGAAAAATTTAAATTTATCGGCTTTTAACAAAGATAAGTTATCATGAGACAAGTATTCATCATTATTTTTTGTGTTTTTGGTTTGTTTTATAATGCCCAGATGAAAAGAACCGCCGCGGTGGGATTTTATAATGTAGAAAACCTCTGGGATACGGTGAAATCTGTGGATTATATAGATGCGACGCTTCCTGCTCATCATGTCAATTTTCATAGAAGCGTTCCTGTGGATTCTTTGAAATATTTAGAAATTACCAAAGATTACAAAGGGCCGTGGGATTATGACCGAATAAAAGGGCAAAAAGTAGTGAGAAAACAAGTGCTTTCGGATGATTTTACGCCTAAAAGCAATAAAAATTACACTTATAATATTTACCAGCAGAAGCTGAAAAATATCGCGCAGGTAATCTCCGAAATTGGTTTTAAATACACTAAAACTGCACCTGCAGTGGTGGGACTTGTGGAGGTGGAGAACCGCCAAGTGGTAGAGGCGCTAACTCAGCAGGATGCTCTGAAAAAGTATGACTATGGCGTGGTGCATTATAATTCCTTTGATGCGCGAGGGATAGATGTAGCGCTGATTTATCATAATAAAAGATTTACCGTGACAAATTCTTATAAAAAAGAACTTGTGCTTTTCCGTGAAGATGGCAAAAGAGAATACACAAGGGATTTGCTGGTGGTTTCTGGGATTTTGGATGGAGAAAAAGTGGCTTTCTTCGTGAATCACTGGCCGTCAAGAAGAGGAGGTGAAGCCGTATCCATGCCGAAACGTAATGCCGCTGCTGCCCTGCTGAAACAAGAAATGGATGCCCTGCGAGAGAAAAACCCAAATATCAAACTCATCGCGATGGGAGACTTTAATGATGACCCTATCAGCCCAAGTTTTAAAAATCATCTGAAAGCCGTAGGCGATGAAAAAGAGCTGAACGAGGAATATCCGTATTTCAATCCGATGTACAAAATGTACAAAAAAGGCGTGGCGAGTTTAGCCTACCGAGATGCACCAAATCTATTTGACCAGATTATTTATTCTAAAAATCTAGTTTCTGGTTCTTCTGCTGAGGAATATACCGTTTATAGAACCGAAGTCTATGCGCCTGCTTACCTTATTAATAAGCAAGGAAATTATAAAGGTTATCCTTTCCGCTCTTGGGATGGAGACAAATTTACAGGAGGCTACAGCGACCATTTCCCTGTGTTCACTATTTTGCAGAAAGAAGTTAAATAATTGATAAAGAGAGTTTTGTGGGATTTTGTTTCTTTTTTGAAACATCCCAAAGATGAGCAGACAAAAGAAAGTTTTAAAAGGAAATTACAGACAATATTCATTCTTTTGGTGGGCAAAATGTGTGTTTTTTGTTTTGTCTTAATGCCCTTGAATGATTTGGTGGAACATTTTGTTTCTACGGACTCAAAACTTGATTTACATAAAAAGAGCATTACTTCTGCTATTTTTATTGCTGTTGTTTTAGCACCTGTTTTTGAGGAGATTGGATTTAGATTGATTTTAAGGAGAAATTTTCCTATAAAGTATATCTTCAGCCAAAAACTTTGGGACAAGATATTTCCTTTCTTGGTGTATGCTTCATCTGTGATTTTTGGTTTTGTTCACCTTACCAATTATACTAATGATGGTTTTTGGTTTTATGTTTTTTCTCCTATTATTATCTCATATCAGTTGATAGGAGGTTTGGTAACAGCTTTTATCCGAGTGAAATATAATTTCTTTTACGGAATACTCTATCATTCATTATGGAACGCATCACTAATTTTTCCATTGATTTTTATAAATAATTTTTCTTCTCCATACCAAGAGAAAACAGAAAAATACAGCATAGAAATTTCTGAAAAATACTTTTTTGATGAAGATGAAAAGCAGGTTTTTAAAATAGACAGTCTTCAAGGGAAAATTTATAAAATAGAAGTGGAGCAGTATTCTTTTCAGCGTTTTTTGGATTCGCTTTATCAAGGAAACAAATACCAAATAAATGATGCTTTTATCAAAATGAAATTTGATTCCCAGAAAGGCGTAACCAAGGAAGGATTCATAGAAATCCTGAAAAAAGAATATAATATAGACTGAGAAGTCAGTTTTTCGTTATATAAATCTCCCGTCCTGCCGCAGAGGAAATACGCCTAAAATCTGCCCTTTGGTATCGCAGAGGATGCCGATTTTTTCGCGGTCAAGGCTGGATATTTTTTCATCTTTTAGGAATTTGGATATTTTCTTTTTTCCGAACATTCCTTTCGGTTGAAAAATGCCTCCTTCTTTGGGTTTTCTCAGCTCAAAGGGAGGAAAAACTTTCTCCTTATTGAAAATCCAAGGTTTAGAATTTTGGATTCTGAAATCCTCTATTTTGTAGAATTTTTCTGTTTCGGAAAAACTGATTTCGCTGGGAAATTCGTTTTCTTTTTCTTCGTTTTTAGGAATGATGATGAGGTCTGTGTAATCTATTTTTAGTGAAAAATCTTTGCTGAAAAACACCTTTCCTGTTTCGGCTGAAAATATTTTCTGAATTTCTGTCTCACTGCCGAACCCGAATTTATTCAGAATTTCAAATTTTATTATATCCTGTGTTTCAGATAGTTTCTTTTTATTGAAAATCAGGAGGTTGTCAGTTTTTGTTCCGTTTTCAGCGATGAATTCTTCGGCTTTTTGTTTGATGAAATCACTGCTTTGCTGGATTATATTGAGGCTTTTGCTAAAATTTTGAATAAAATTAGAATCCGCCTTTACCAGCTCTGGAACGATGAGGTTTCTGATTTTGTTTCTCAGATAATCATTTTTTTTGTTAGAAATATCCTCACGGAAAGGCACGGAATTTTTCTCTGCAAAATCATATATTTCCTCTTTTGTGAAAGCCAAAAGTGGACGCAGAATTTTGTTTTCGTTTGCTGGGATGCCGCTCAGTCCTTTCAGTCCGCTTCCTCGCATCAGGTTGATGAAAAAGGTTTCCAACTGGTCATTCAGATGGTGGGCAGTTGCTATAAAATCTATGCTGTTTTCTTCACAAATTTGATGAAAAAAACGATACCTCAGTTCTCTCGCCCAGAGCTGTATAGATC
>CAUQMH010000019.1:0-20193 GCA_963519075.1 uncultured Flavobacteriaceae bacterium | reverse complement strand
GTAAAAGAGATTGATCTCCACCTCGTTCCAAACACTAATAACAAACTGAAAATCACCACCAAAAACCTCAGCACAGAGGAACCAAACTTCAGTTTTTCGCCAGAGGAGGAATCTGCTGTAACGCCTGAGTTTTCAGACATTTTGGAATACCTCTACATTCCGAACAATGCCGTTCTAAAATCGGGAGCTTTTAACCTGATTTCTAAAAAATTTGGACTAAAAAAACTACACCCAAACACGCATCTTTACACTTCGGACAAAGCCGTAGATTTCTGCGGAAGAGTTTTTAAAGTAAAGGAAATCAGCGCCAAAGAGATAAAAAAAGGCGATGTGTTTAACATTATTTCTAAAAACCATCCTCTATCGCCAGAGCAGATAAAAACCAAATACAAACTAAAAAAAGGCGGAGAACATTACCTTATTTTCACGCAGTCCAAGAAAGGAAAAGTAATTTTGCAAACTTTGTAAAAATCTGCCTTATTTTTTGCCAAATCATCTAAATTGTTTAACTTTGGTATTCATTTATAAATTTAACCAATGAGTACTACTTTATCTTACATTCAAGAAAATAAGCAAAGATTTTTAGACGAGTTAATCGATTTATTAAAAATAGCTTCCATCAGTGCTGACCCAGCCTACAACCAAGATGTGCTGCAATGTGCTGATGCCGTAGCAAAACACCTAAAAAACGCTGGTGCAGACAATGTAGAAATATGCGAAACAAAGGGCTATCCTGTGGTTTTCGGAGAGAAAATTTTAGATAAAAACCTGCCAACTGTTTTGGTTTATGGGCATTATGATGTGCAGCCTGCTGACCCTATTGAGCTTTGGGAAAGCGGCCCTTTCGAGCCTGTGGTGAAAAAAACAGAAATCCACCCAGAAGGAGCTGTTTTCGCAAGAGGAGCAGCCGATGACAAAGGGCAGTTTTTCATGCATTTAAAGGCTTTTGAAGCCATGATGAAAACCAACTCACTGCCTTGTAATGTGAAATTCATCATCGAAGGAGAGGAAGAAGTAGGTTCAGCAAGTTTAGCTGACTTTTTGGAATCCAATAAAGAAAAACTGGCTTGTGATGTTATTTTGGTTTCAGACACGAGTCTTTATTCTATGGAACAACCGACGGTTACAACTGGGCTTCGTGGCTTGAGCTATGTAGAAGTAGAAATAGAAGGGCCAAACAGAGACCTGCACTCAGGACTTTACGGAGGAGCTGTTCCTAATCCTATCAATGTTTTATCAAAAATGATTGGCAGTTTGATTGACGAAAACGGAGTAATCACCGTGGAAGGATTCTACGACAATGTAAATATAGTTTCGCCAGAGGAAAGAGCTGAAATGAACAAACTGAAAGATGACCCAGAAGCTTTCAAAAAAGAAATCGGCCTAAAAGGTGTAGAAGGCGAAAAAGGCTATACTACACTAGAGAGAACCTCTATCCGCCCTACCCTGGATGTGAACGGAATCTGGGGAGGCTACACAGGAGAAGGAGCTAAAACGGTAATTCCTTCTAAAGCTTTTGCAAAAATCTCTATGAGATTGGTTCCGAACCAAACTCCAGAGGAAATCACTGAAAAATTCACTAAACATTTTGAAAAAATCGCTCCAGACAGCGTGAAAGTAACCGTTACACCGCACCACGGAGGTATGCCTTATGTACTTGAAAGCAATACGAAAGAGTTCTTGGCAGCGAAAAAAGCTATGGAACAGGCTTTCGGAAGAGAAGTTCTCCCATTCCGCAGCGGTGGAAGTATCCCTATCACAGCTCTTTTTGAGCAGATTTTAGGAGTAAAATCAGTTCTGATGGGATTCGGACTAAGTACTGATGCCATCCATTCACCTAACGAGCATTTTGGACTTTATAATTTCTACAAAGGAATAGAAAGCATTCCGCTTTTCTTTGAATATTATACAAAGGGATAAATTTTCCATATTGAAAAAAGTAAAGGCCTTTAAGTTTTTTAAAGGCTTTTATTTTTATTTTTTTATTTTTGAACCTCTAAAAAAATAAAATATGTGGTTTTTTAAAAGTAAAGAAAGTTTTGATACTGTTCTTAAAAAATATTTTTCCGAGCCTTACACTTTGGATTCTGTCCAGCCTATGCGTGAGCTTTTCCATAGTCTAAAACGAACCAACTTCGAAGTATTTTTGGCTTATTTAAAAAACAATGAAGAAATAAAAAACAACTTCCGAGATTATTTATTCATTCTTTTTTCGAATAAATCTTTTACAAAAGCTCTTACGGATGCCAATATTTTATCCGAAAATGCCTTCTTTCCAGAGCTGAAGAAAAGAATTTCATACAAATTTCTCCCGCCTGTAGAGGACGAAAATACCATTTCGTACATTATTTCCAAAGTTTTATTCAATCCTAAATCTGATTCGAACTACATAAAAAACATCAACCCAGAGGACGGAAGCGAGTTTTTCAAACTGATGGAAATAGAAAAAATCAGTACTCTTCCGAAAGTAAAAAAAGAGCTGCTTATTTCTGCTAACATACTAGCACTGAGAAGTGTAGGAAATGCGCTAGAAGCTGGAATTGCAAAAATGGTTCCTGAATATAAAAACTTTGACAACCCATTTGTAGCCCTTCAGAGCGAATTGGACTCTCTCATCGGTCGTTTCAAGGAAGATGAAAATCTACAGATAAACTCTAAAGATGTTGATTACAAACAAATTAAAATCTATCTTCAGCAGTGTTTAGATTTCGTGGATAAGGCTTTCAAAAACGCCTGTAAATTCGGGATTTCTAGTAAAATCAACCAATCCCTGCTCAAAATCCGCCAGCAGTTAAGGAGAATTCAGGATATTATTCCTATTCTAGTGGTTGATAATGAGGAAGATATTTTAATCAACTCTAAAAATATGGTTTCCAATACATTAAAATACAATTCACACCGAAACAATGTCCGTGAACTCATCGATGACAGCACGAGACTCATCTCTCACCTCATCACTTCCCACACGGCAGAAACGGGAACTCACTACATCGCTACCTCATCCAAAGAATACCTAAAAATGTTCTGGAAAGCGAGCGGTGGCGGGATTATCGTAGGTTTTCTATGTATTTTCAAAATGATGATGAGCTACAGCCACGGAAGTGAATTTTCCCATGCGGTGCTATATTCACTGAACTACGCTTTTGGATTTATCATCATTTATCTGCTTGGATTTACTTTGGCTACGAAACAACCAGCGATGACCGCTGCCACGATGGCAAAAGTCCTCTCTGATGAAAGCAGTTCTGATAAAAACTACAAGGAATTTGCTAACCTCGTTGCTAAACTTTCGCGAACGCAGTTCATCGCTTTCGTGGGAAATGTCCTTTGGTCTTTCCCTGTGGCGCTGGCTATTATCTACGGAATGGACTGGTTTTTAGAGAAAAACTTCGCTGTTGCAAAGGCAGATAAACTCCTAAAAGACCTCAATCCTATCGAATCCAAGGCGATTCTTCATGCTTGTATCGCTGGGTTTTTCTTGTTTATTTCTGGGATTATTTCTGGAAACATCAGCAACAGCTCTATTTTTAACCAAGTTCCTGAGAGAATATCCCAAAGCCCTTTCCTAAACCAAGTCATCGGAGCAAAAAACTCCAAAAAACTCTCTGATTTCTACACAAAACACTGGGCTGGAATTATTTCCAATTTTTGGTTTGGGATTTTCCTAGGTGTTATCGCGCCTCTGGGGGTTTTCCTTGGTTTGGATTTGGATATCCGCCACATCACTTTCTCGGCAGGGAATTTTGCGCTGGCTCTTTACGGAAAAGGCTTTGATATTGATACTTACACTTTTGTGATTTCATTGGTTACCATTTTCCTGATTGGCGCTTTCAACTTTATCGTAAGTTTCGGGCTGTCCATGTTATTGGCTTTCCGTTCGAGAAAAGTGAATTTTGGAGAATTAACGATCATTTACAAATCCATTTTAAAATATTTCATCAAAAATCCTCTGCGGTTCTTTATTCCACTAAAATCAGAACTGGATGGAGCTTCAAAAGATTTGATACAAGACAACAAAACTCATCATTAAACAAAAACTACCCTTTTGGGTATTTTTTTTTCATTTTAATATTTTTTATTCATTTTATTTGTATATTTACACTCATTTATAACAAAAATTTATCATTTATGAAAAACATTACATCCATTATGCTGCTTTCCTCTTTGGGAGCAGGAACTATTTCAACAATGAATGCACAAGACAAAACATTAAAAGTAACGCCAGATTTAAAGGGTAATCCTTTCCTTACGAAAAGTCCGCTGCAATATCAGGCACCGCAGTTTGATAAAATAAAGACGGAGCATTTCAAACCTGCCTTTGAATACGGATTAAAAGTTCATGAAGCAGAAATCGAAAAAATCGCGAGTAACAAGAAACAGCCGACTTTTGAAAATACCGTTCTGGCATTAGAAAAAAGCGGAGAAGTTCTCAAAAGAGCACAGACTATTTTCTTCAACCTTATGGGCTCTATGTCCAATCCAGAGATGCAGAAAATCCAAAAAGAATTTGCGCCTATTTTCTCTGCACATACCGATAAAATTCATCTTAATTCTAAATTATACGAAAGAATCAAAAAAGTTCCCATTGCCAATTTAGATGCGGAAAGCCGCCGTTTAGTGGAATATTACAGACAAGCTTTTGAGCTTTCTGGAGCAAATCTTTCTGAAGCAAAGAAAGAAGAACTGAAATCCATCAATTCACAATTAGCAGGGCTTTCCACAGAATTTTCTTCTAAACTATTGGAAGCTAGAAAAAACAACGGGCTTCTTGTAGAAAATGTAAAAGAACTGGACGGACTGACAGCTGACCAAATAAAAGCTGCCGCTGATGCTGCCAAAAGCATCGGAAAAGATGGGAAATACCTCATCGTATTGCATAACACTACTCAGCATCCGCTCCTGCCGAGCCTTCACAACCGTGCTACGAGAGAAAAACTCTTCAAGGCATCATGGACAAGGGCAGAGAAAAACGACTCTGCTGATACGAGAAGCATCATCGAAAAAATGGCAGCACTTAACCTGAAAAAAGCTCAGCTTTTAGGTAAAAAATCATTTGCTGAGTGGAAACTTCAAGACCAAATGGCAAAAACACCCGAAGCAGCTCAGAAAATCCTTACTGATTTAGGAAGACCAGCCGTAGAAAAAGCCAAAGAAGAAGCCAAAGAAATCCAAAAACTCATCGATGAGCAAAAAGGCGGTTTTAAGCTGGAACCATGGGACTGGGCATACTATGCAGAGCAGGTGCGTAAGGCTAAATATGACTTGGATGAAAACGAAATCAAGCCTTATTTTGAGGTGAAAACTGTTTTGGAGAAAGGGATTTTCTTCGCAGCTGAAAAATTCTACGGAATCACAGCTAAAAGAAGAACAGACCTGCCTGTATATCACCCAGATGTATTGGTTTATGAAATCTTTGACAATGACGGCAAATCTATGGCGCTTTACTATGTGGATTTCTTCTCCAGAGACAGCAAAAGAGGCGGCGCGTGGATGAACAGCTTCGTGAAACAATCTAAACTATTCGGGCAAAAACCTGTAATCGTAAATGTGCTGAACAACCCAAAACCTGCTGATGGAAAACCAGCGCTTGTCAGCTTTGATGAGGCTTCTACGATGTTCCACGAGTTTGGGCATACTCTGCACGGATTGTTTGCTAATCAGCAGTATGCTACCCTTTCAGGAACGAGCGTAGCAAGGGACTTTGTAGAATTCCCTTCTCAAATCAACGAATTTTTTGCCCTTGAGCCTGAAATCTTGAAAAACTACGCTATCCACTACCAAACGAAAGAACCTATTCCACAGGCACTAGTAGAAAAGATGAAAAAAGCGGCTACTTTTAACAATGGATTTGCTTCTACAGAAATCCTTGCATCAGCAGCTGTGGATATGGCATGGCACAGCATTACCAACGAAAATCAGCTGAAACCAGTCACAGAGTTCGAAACAGAAGCCCTGAAAAAATATGGTCTATACCTTCCACAGGTGCCACCGAGATACCACTCTCCTTACTTTGCGCACATCTGGGGCGGAGGCTACGCTTCCGGCTACTATGCCTACACATGGAGTGATATGCTGACTTCTGATGCTTGGGACTGGATTACTCAGCATGGCGGAATGACCAGAGCCAATGGCGACCACTTCCGTAAATACATCCTTTCCGTAGGGAACACTCTCCCTTATGACAAGGCTTATTTTAATTTTGCAGGAAGAAAACCAAACCTGAAAGCATTGCTAAAAGATAAAGGGTTCACAAAATAATTCAAAAACAAAAAAAGTCCTTTCTGATATCAGAAAGGACTTTTTTTATTGATTGGTATTGCCCAGCATTGGGACAAATTTATACGCTCCGAACTCTTCTTTTTCTATATGGTTTTCTGAGACTTTTGTAAATTTTGTAAGAATCTGCTCTTCCAATTTTCCGAGCGGAATAATCATAAATCCACCCACTTTTAATTGTCTCAAAAGCTCCAAAGGCAATTCCTCCGCGCCACAGGTAACCAAGATTTTATCAAACGGAGCAAACTCAGGAAGCCCTGCAAATCCATCGCCAAAAACCTGATATACAGGCTGATGATGAATTTTAGCTAAAATTTTTGTAGAAAAATCATACAAATCTTTTTGCCGCTCTATGGTATACACCTCAGCTTTCATATTTACCAAAACAGCCGTCTGATAGCCGCTTCCTGTTCCTATTTCTAGAATTTTTTCACCTGGTTTTACTTGGAGTAATTCCGTCTGTTTTGCGACTGTGGAAGGATGGGAAATAGTCTGGTTGGCAGCAATAGGAAAAGCCCTGTCTTCATAGGCAAAATCTACAAAAACACTTTCTAAAAAGAGATGACGAGGCACGGAATTCATAGCCTCCAAAGTCCTTGTATCCTGAATTTTCATCGAATCCCGAAGATATTCCACCATCAGTTTCCTTTTCCCTCTATGTACAAAGCTGTCTTTCATTTAATTATTAAAAATGTTTTTGTTGATATCCAAAAGTAAAATTACAAGTATAATAAAAAATTTGATGAAAGAAAAATTTTAAAACTTGATTTAAAGTAAAAAACAATGTTTATCTATTATCCCTTATTTCTCAAAATAAAAATCTGCAAAAACAGGATAATGGTCAGAATAACCAATTTCTCGATTTACGAAATAATTCACGGCTTTCAGAGATTTTGAAGAAAAAACATAATCTATTCTTATAGGGAATTTATAATCATGAAAACTCGTTGCACTTCCGTTTCCAGCCTCTACGAAAGCATCTGTGAGACTTTCGGAAATTTGATAATATTCATAAGAACTGGGCATGGCATTAAAATCTCCTCCTAAAACAACTGGATATGGAGACTCTGCGATAAGTTTTTTAATCTCATGAATTTGGTCTTGATGGATTTTAAAAACAGGAAGAAATTTTCTCAGCAAAGCACTGAATTTATTCTCATTTTCAGCAAGTTCATAGGTTGGCTTTATCATATCCTTAGTCAGTTGGAAAGGCTCCAAATACACCGTAATGAAGCGGATAACTTCGTCCCTCACTGCTATATCTGCACAGAGCGCATGCCCTATGCTGCTAGTAGAAACATGCTTTTGGCTGAGAATAGGAAATTTAGAATAAATACTGACTATTTCCGAATTTGCACGATGTTTAAAATTAGAAAGTTCATACCTTTTACTCTCTCCCCAGCCGCTTTCCTGTAATAGCAGAACATCCACCTGCTGCTGATTTAGAAATTCTGTTTTCTCTGGCTCTATGGTTTTGGTGTTGTAGATCATCACTTTTACATCTGCATTTTCGCTTGATGAAGAAGTATAGTTCAACCACCTTTGCACAGGAGAAATCAAAAAAATAGAACCAATCAAAAAGACAAAAGCTCTATTTCGCTTGCTTATCAACCAAAATAAAGTAAAAACAGCATGCACAATCAACAAAATAGGAAAAATAAGCGACAACAAATTGAGAAACACAAATTTACTCGGAGGAATATAGGCATTAAGACTTGCCCCTAAAAGAAGAAGCAAGACCAATGAATGCCCTATAAATAAAAGTTTCCTAAAAACGCCCATTTTACCTGATATTTCGGTTTGCTTTCCAGTTTCTAATCATAAGCCAGCCCACCAAAGCGCCGCCAATATGAGCAAAGTGCGCCACATTATCCCACTCAAATTGTCTTATCCCTAGATAAGCCGAAATAAGTATCACTATGGGTAGCAGATATTTAGCTTTTATAGGATATGGGATGAACATCAGGCTTATCTTCGAATCAGGAAACAATGTCCCAAAACCTGCCACTGCCCCAAAAACAGCCCCAGAAGCGCCCAGCATAGGCATTGAAAGATAATCCATCAGCGAACGCGCCTCCTTAGATTCTATCAAAGATTTCTCAACGAAAGGTTTCCCTACATTTAGATATATTTCCCGAACATCTACTCCCTGCTGTAACAAAGCCTGAGTCAGCTCATAAACTTGGTAATAATTCCAAAAATTAAATAAAATAAATGACCCCAGCCCCGATAAAAAATAAAGAATCGCAAAATGCCTTCCCCCCAACGCCTGCTCCAAAATACTCCCAAAACTCCATAAAGTAAGCATATTAAAAAGCAAATGCATCAGAGTGCCGTGCATAAACATATGGGTAAATATCTGCCACGAATGAAATAGCGGAGATGTAGGCATATACGCCGCCAACTGGTATTTCAAATCAGGATACAATAACTCCGTAGTGGCATATAGAAGAACATTTATGATAATGATATTTCTAGTAACTGGTATTGCGTTTATTAGGTTCATTTGTCAGTTTTATGATTGTTTTTACTAAAATTTATTTTTCAGTTCCTCCAAAGGCAGCTCCAGATAACATCTTCGCCCATCTGGAAGATACTGCGAAAAACCTATCTGTATATATTCCTTGATAAGTTCTTCTACATCAGTTTTATATAGGAAATTATAACTAAACCTTGTCTGCACCTTTATCCATTGTTCCTCATAGTGGTTCATAAAATCCTCCTCCGTTCTGTAGTCCAATATCTCAAAAATCCTTTCCAAAAATTCCATCACTTTGGTTTCATTCAGCCCAACAGGAATAGCGCTGATTTTCAAAACATTATCTCTATCTAAAACAATATCAAATCCCAGCTCTGGAAGGTATTTTTTGATGGAAGTATATTTTATTTTTTCCATTTCATTAAGGTGGTATTCCAGCGAAAAAAGAAGCGTTTGCCCTGCTTTTTCTTTGGGAACTTGTTTTTTCTTATCCGCTAAAACCAAAGCATAGATACGCTCCATATTCAGCATCAAAGTCTTGTCCCCTCGGTTATAAAGCCAATATCCATTAGGCAGCCTCATCAGCTCCTCATCAAAGTCATCATCCTCAAAAAGAGCATTGATTTTAGAGGGTTCCGCCTGAATATTAGGCTGATACATTTCCTCTAAATTCACCATTTTCACATCTGTCATTTTTTCAGACTGAAAAGGATTGTAATTTCTATCTACTTTGATATCAGTAAACTGCGATGAAGTATTCGCTTTGGAAGAAATTCCTGCAAAAATATCTTTCTGTGGGTCTCGGTCAAAATCCAATGAAGGCGCGATGTTATAAATCCCCAAAGAACGCTTAATCGTAGAACGAATCAATGCGTATATAAGGTGCTCATCCTCGAATTTCACTTCTGTTTTCTGCGGATGGATATTGACATCTATTTTTTCTGGGTCAAGCTCCAGATACAGGAAAAATGTCGGAATATAAGCCGGCGCCAGCAGCCCCTCAAAAGCCTCCTGAACAGCTCGATTAAAATAAGCACTTCTGAAAAACCTTCCATTTACAAAGAAAAACTGCTCGCCTCTGGTTTTCTTCGCTCCTTCTGGTTTTGCGACAAATCCGTCCAATTTCACCCAGCCCAAATCTTCCTTCACAGGAACCAACAGCGGCTGGAGTTTTCGCCCAAAAATATCTACTATTCTCTGGGACAAATTCGCTTTTCTGAGCTTAAATATCTCTTCATCATTATGATAAAGCGAAAATTCTATCTGCTCATGCGCCAAAGCTACACGATGAAATTCGTCTATAATATGCCGAAATTCTACATTGTCCTTTTTCAAAAATTTTCTCCTTGCAGGAACATTGTAGAACAAGTTTTTCACCAAAAAATTAGAGCCTTCAGCAGTCTGAATAGGCTCTTGAAATTGTAACTCTCCCCCTTCTATATAGATATTTGTCCCTAATTCTGCATTTTGTTTTTTAGTCCTCAATTCCACCTGTCCTACCGCTGCTATAGATGCCAGAGCCTCCCCTCTAAATCCCTTACTTGATATTTTAAAAATATCCTCCGTAGTGCGGATTTTAGAAGTTGCATGCCTTTCAAAGGCCATTCTAGCATCAGTTTCGGACATTCCTATGCCGTCATCTACCACCTGTATCAGATTTTTTCCAGCATCTCTTATGATGAGTTCCACCTTACCGGCCTTCGCATCTATGGCATTTTCCAGCAATTCTTTGACCACGGAAGCAGGTCTCTGCACCACTTCTCCCGCCGCAATCTGGTTGGCAACATAGTCTGGCAAAAGCTGAATAATATCTGACATTTTAGAAAGGTTTTACTTTATTTATTTTATCTTTTCTGATGTTTTTTTCTTTGTTTTCTACTCCTAATTTATAGTAAACACCCACACCTAAAACCTGCTTCATTTGGATTTTCTGCACTTGGTCGTGGTCGTAGACCAAATCAATATTAAATGTAGTGGTTATAAATTTATTAAATTTCAAGCTCAATGTTCCTGTGTATGCGATATCCACTCTTTCAGGGTGGGAAGTGTAACTGCTGAATAAATTCAACTGATTGGTAAAATAAATATCCTTATAAATCTTCCAACGATGAATTACATTGAGCATTGCTCCCATTTCGGTTTTTATGCTCTGTCCATCGTGTTCTAGTCCATATTTTCCTTTTTTCTGAAGATGTTTATCCAGCACGAAAGTTAGTTTAGCATTGATAGGTCTGAGTATCACTTGGAAATTCTCCTTTGGATTATACAAAACCCCAAGACCGACATTCAAATACCCAGGAGCCATAAATCGCGAAATTCTATCCTCAAATTTCACTTTCTTTCCAGAAGAATAATAGTATCCCGCTGAAAACTGAGACAAGAACTGGAAACCTGTGGAAAGATAATACTGACTACCCAAATCATAGCCATAGTCAGAAGAAACATTGAGGTAATCTTCCGTTTTTCTGAGTTCTTCTTTTCTGTCAGAAACCATACCATAGCCCATCTTGGCATGAGTATCCCAAAAATGCTTTCCATTCTTATAAATCAATGAATAATCTATCCTGCCGATAACACCGATACTATTATCCCCTCCCGTGTTCCAGTTGGAATAAGAAGACTGATTGAAAATCAAGTTATTCTGTCCATAGAAGAACCAAGACCTCTCACGATAAGTGTTCATCAATAAAAACGGTGTCACAGGAAGCTCTCCTTGTTTATCTTCCTGATTTCTAAGGATAATGGTATCCTTCTTTTTTATATCCAATTTTACCAATTTGGGAGTATTCAAACTATCCAAATTAACCGCTGTAGAATCCCATTTTTTCTGATTGATAGAATCAATCTTGTATTTCAATGGATTTTTCTGAGCAAATCCTATCACTGAAATGCTGAATAACAGAGAAATGAGTATTTTTTTTACCATCGTTGCAAAAGTATAAGTTTTTTATGTTAGGACAAAAAAATTATTACAAAATTATATCTTTTTTCTCCGAAAAAATATTATATTCGCAACTAAATTTTTTATAAAAACGATAAGAAAATGGCTAAATTCAGCGAATATAAGAACCTTGATTTGATAAATGTTGCAGAAAACATAGCAGCATTTTGGCATAATAATGATACTTTCCGTAAGTCGGTAGAAATCCGTGAAGGACACCCAGAATTCGTATTCTACGAAGGGCCGCCTTCTGCTAATGGTCTCCCTGGTATTCACCATGTGATGGCAAGGACTATCAAGGATATTTTCTGTCGTTTTCAAACTCAAAATGGTAAGCAGGTTTTCCGTAAAGCAGGCTGGGACACGCATGGTCTTCCTGTGGAACTAGGCGTGGAAAAAGAACTTGGAATTACCAAAGAAGATATCGGTAAAAAAATCTCTGTGGAAGAATACAACCAAGCCTGTCGTAATGCGGTGATGCGCTACACGGATATTTGGAATGACCTTACCAAAAAAATAGGTTACTGGGTAGATTTGGAAAATCCATACATCACCTACGAACCGAAATATATGGAGTCTGTTTGGTGGCTTCTGAAACAACTTTACAATAAAAAATTACTTTACAAAGGCTACACCATCCAGCCCTATTCACCAAAGGCAGGAACAGGGCTTTCTTCGCACGAGCTCAATCAGCCAGGAACTTACCGAGATGTGAGCGATACGACGATCGTGGCTCAGTTTAAGGTGAAAAACCTCAGCCCTGCGCTTCAGTCTAAAATCTCAAATACTGAAAATCTAAGCATCCTTGCTTGGACCACTACGCCATGGACACTGCCTTCTAACACGGCGCTGACTGTGGGTGCGGAGATTGACTATGTTTTGGTTAAAACTTTCAATCAATATACTTTTGAACCTATCAATATTATCCTTGCTAAAGCATTAGTAAATAAGCAATTTGGGAATAAATATTTTGAAACTTCTGATGAAGCCGAATTTTCTTCGTTCCAAAATAATCACAATAACGACAGCAAGAAGAAAATCCCTTACGAAATCTTAGCCGAATTCAAAGGTTCTGATATGGTGGAAACCACCTACGAACAGCTCGTTCCGTGGTTCCTTCCAGCAGAAAACCCTGAAAAAGCATTCCGTGTAATCACGGGAGATTTCGTAACTACCGAGGACGGGACAGGAATCGTGCATACAGCGCCGACTTTCGGTGCGGACGATGCCCGTGTAGCGAAAGAAGCTGGCGTTCCACCGATGCTCGTGAAAGATGAAAATGATAACCTTGTTCCGCTAGTGGATTTACAAGGGAAATTCATCAAAGGAGAAAATGTTCCTGAACTTTTCGCAGGAAAATACATTAAAAACGAATACTACGATAACGGCACCGCTCCTGAAAAATCTTGGGATGTGGAACTCGCTATCCTTTTAAAAACTGAAAATAAAGCCTTTAAGGTAGAAAAATACAGCCACTCCTACCCTCATTGCTGGAGAACGGACAAACCAGTATTGTACTACCCACTAGACTCTTGGTTTGTGAAAATGACCAAAGTGAAAAATCGTTTGGTAGAGCTAAACAAAGGTATCAACTGGAAGCCGAAAGCTACTGGTGAAGGGCGTTTCGCGAACTGGCTGGAAAATGTAAATGACTGGAACTTATCCCGTTCTAGATACTGGGGAATTCCGCTTCCTATCTGGAGAACAGAGGATTTGAAAGAGGAAAAAATCATTGGTTCTGTAGAGGAACTAATCAACGAAATAGAAAAATCCATAGCCGCTGGACTAATGTCCGAAAATCCATTCAAAGGCTTTGAAATCGGTAATATGTCTAATGAAAACTACGCTAAAATAGACCTTCACAAAAACATTGTGGATGAAATCGTTTTGGTTTCTGACAGCGGAAAACCGATGAAGAGAGAAAGCGACCTGATAGATGTTTGGTTTGACTCTGGTGCGATGCCTTACGCTCAGCTGCACTATCCTTTTGAGAATAAGGAGCTTATCGACCAAAACAAGGCTTACCCTGCGGATTTCATAGCAGAGGGAGTAGACCAAACGCGTGGCTGGTTCTACACGCTTCATGCGATTGCAACAGCAGTTTTTGACTCTGTAGCTTATAAGAATGTGGTTTCCAATGGATTAGTTTTAGATAAAAACGGACAAAAAATGTCCAAAAGACTAGGCAATGCCGTAGACCCATTCGAAACTTTGGCAAAATATGGCCCAGATGCTACACGCTGGTACATGATTTCTAATGCCAATCCGTGGGAAAACCTGAAATTTGACATTGAAGGAATCGATGAAGTTCGTAGAAAATTCTTTGGAACGCTTTATAATACTTACTCTTTCTTCGCGCTTTATGCCAATGTAGACGGCTTTAAATATGAAGAAGCAGAAGTACAGAACAAACCAGAGATTGACCGATGGATTTTGTCTGAATTAAATATCTTAATCAAGGAAGTAAAAGCTTTCTACGAAGACTATGAACCTACGAAAGTGGCAAGAGCCATCAATACTTTCGTGAATGATAACTTGTCTAACTGGTATGTGAGACTCTGCCGCCGCCGTTTCTGGAAAGGCGACTACACAGAGGACAAAATCTCTGCTTATCAGACACTTTACACTTGTCTAGATACTGTGGCAAAACTTTCTGCACCGATAGCGCCGTTCTTCATGGACAGGCTGTATCAAGACCTAAATGCCGTAACAGGAAAAGACAAGGCAGAAAGTGTGCATTTGTCAGACTTCCCAGTAGCGGATGAAAGCAAAATAGATACAGATTTGGTGGAGAAAACTCATCTGGCGCAGTCTATCACTTCGATGGTATTTTCATTAAGAAAGAAAGAAAATATCAAGGTTCGTCAGCCATTGCAAAAAGTGATGATTCCTGTTTTGGATAAGAAAACTGAAAACCAGATTTTAGCCGTAGCAGATTTAATCAAACAAGAAGTAAATGTAAAAGAACTGCAGCTCATCAATGCTGAAGAGGCTTCTACACTGATTGTGAAACAAATCAAACCTAACTTTAAGGTGCTGGGAGCGAAACTAGGCAAAGATATGAAAGCTGTGGGAGCAGAAATTTCTGCAATGAGCTCTGAACAGATAGCAACCCTTGAAAAAGAAGGAAAAATGAACATCGCAGGACACGAAATTACCATCGATGATGTGGAAATCTTGACCAAAGATATCCCAGGATGGACAGTAACTAGCGAGAGCAGAATAACTGTGGCATTAGACCTTACTGTAACGGATGAACTCAGAGCGGAAGGTGTGGCTAGAGAGTTCGTGAACCGTGTCCAAAATCTTAGAAAAGATAAAGATTTTGACCTGATGGATAGAATTTCTATACAATTAGAGGAGAATAATCCGTTTAAGTCAGAAATCAATGCTAATAATTCTTACATTTCTGCAGAAGTATTGGCCAATAATATAGAGTTTGTGAATTCACTTTCTCCAGCTGATGAAATAGAAATCAATGATGTGTATTTCAAAATAAATATAAACAGAGTATAAAAATTTAAAACAACTAAAAACGACTAATTGATAACAAAATGGGAGAAAGAACAAGGTACAGCGAAGCTGATTTGCAGGAGTTTAAGGCTATTATCCAGCAGAAAATAGAGAAGGCAGAAAAAGATTTAGTCTTGTTAAGAGAAAGTTTCATCAATAACCAAAACAATGGAACAGATGACACTTCGCCTACATTCAAAGCCTTTGAAGAAGGAGCTGAAACGCTCAGCAAAGAACAAAATGCGATACTGGCAGGCAGACAGGAAAAATTCATCCGTGACCTGAAACACGCGCTTATCCGTATAGAAAACAAAACTTACGGAATCTGCCGTGTAACAGGGAAACTGATAGACAAAGAGCGACTAAAAGCCGTTCCACACGCTACACTAAGCATAGAAGCGAAAAACATGCAGCGGTAAATATCACACATATGAGGGCTAAGATTTCTTAGCTCTCTTACTTAATTTAACCAACCAAAATGAGAACAATTGTCATTACACTTATGAGTCTTTTATTTTTGTCTTGCACAAAAAAAACTGACCTTGAGAAAATAGATTTTTCTTCGAGCTATAAAGAAATTTTCAATGGCGTAAAATTTGAAATGGAAGATGAAGATATAGCCACGACATTACCATGCGCTTTCACCGAAGAAATGACACATTTTAGCTTTGGAGATATTGAGTTTCAAAACACTAATAAAGAAGAGATTCCTTTATCTAAAGTGAAAATATTGTTCAATAATGCTTCCGAACAAAAGACATCAGGAATTATAATTAAAATAGAGGAAGAGGAAATTGGCAATAAAATGTTTAGCCATTTAAAAAAACAATACAACACTCCAAAAACATTATTACCTACCCCCTCAAAAAATGATGAAGGAAGGGTAACGGGATATTCTGCCTACCTGTGGAATATAGGAGAAAAAACCATGATATTTTCTCAATATTATTACCATAGAGTTAATGAATACCCCGATGGACACGAGGGGTATTTCCCTCGCGTAAGTTCTACATTTTACTTAATTGACAATAATGTTCTTACAAGTTTTGAAGATTTTAAGCAGACAGCCGTTGAACGCCTTTTAAAAACATATTCCCCATAAAAACTAATCAAGCATGATTTTACAATTTAAAAATGGCACAAAACATTTAGTTTCATGAAAAAAATTATATTCATCACAGCGCTGGTGCTACTCATAGACCAGTTATCCAAACTTTACATCAAAACTCATTTTCATCTGGGCGAAAGCATTCCTGTTTTTGGGCTGGACTGGTTTCGGCTCACTTTCGTAGAAAATCCAGGAATGGCATACGGAATGCAGTTTGGTGGAATTTTCGGAAAATACCTGCTCATTTCACTTCGTATTTTATTGATTTTAGGAATGGTATATTATTTCAAAAAATGGATAAAAGAAGGCGCGAGCAACTATCTGCTTGTCCCGATGAGTTTTATTTTTGCTGGAGCGATAGGCAACCTTATCGACGGGCTTTTCTACGGAATGATTTTTGACAGCGGAAGTGTTTTCATAGAAGATATTGGAAGCTGGGTAGGCTATGACGGCGTTTCTGGCTTTGGAGAAGGATATTCTGGCTTCATGAGAGGCTGCGTGGTGGACATGTTTCATTTTCCGTTGTTTAACTTCACTATTCCTGAAGGCATCCCTCTAGTGGGAGGACAGCATGTAGAATTTTTCCGATATATATTTAATGTTGCAGACTCGGCGATTACGGTCGGAGGCATGCTTTTGTTCATTTTCAGAAAAAAAGCCTTTCCTAATGGAGAGTTTTAATATTTAAATTAAAAATACTTGATGAAATTATTAAAAAAAATGGTTCTTTGGGGATTGGGAAGTTTGTTGCTGGGAATTTTGGTTTGTTTTTGGACTAATTATGAAATAGAAAGCAAAACCCAAAATTTTGTAACGGATGACATTGAAAAACTGTCCAATCAAAAAGTAGGACTTCTACTGGGAACTTCTAAAACGCTGCCTAGCAGATATAAAAATTACTATTTTTATTACAGAATAGATGCTGCAGAAAAGCTCTACAAATCAGGGAAAATAGAATATATCATCGTCAGCGGAGATAACAGCCGAAAGGACTACAACGAACCCGAAGACATGAAAAACGAACTGATAAACAGAGGCATTCCTGCGGATAAAATTTATGAGGATTTTGCAGGTTTTAGGACTTTGGATTCGGTGGTTAGGGCTAAAGAAATTTTTGGACAAAACAGCTACATCATTATTTCCCAGAAGTTTCATAACGAAAGAGCGGTTTATTTGGCTCAAAAAAATGGAATTCAGGCCTTTGGGTTTAATGCAAAAGATGTAAATAAATACGCTGGCATCAAAACCAAGATTAGAGAATATCTTGCCAGAACCAAAGTTTTCGTGGATTTTCTCATTGGAAAAGAACCAAAATTTGGTGGAGAAAAAATAGAAATAAAGTAAAAATTTGATTAAGAAATAAAATTGATTTATGCAGAGTGAGTGGCTACAGAGAACCGAACTTTTGGTAAAAGAAGAAGGAATAGAAAGACTGCAAAGCGCTAATATTCTGATAGTTGGACTCGGAGGCGTAGGGTCTTTCGCAGCAGAATTTTTGGTGCGTTCGGGAATTGGGAATTTAACCATTGTAGATGGAGATACGGTGGATATCACTAACATTAACAGGCAGTTACCCGCCTTAAACTCTACCATTGGCAAAAATAAAACCGATGTCGTAGCCGAAAGAATTTTGGATATCAATCCTGAAATTAATTTAAAGAAAATCAATGAGTTTCTAGAACCAGAGCGAATGGAGGAGATTTTGACACAGGAAAAATTTGACTATGTTCTGGATTGTATCGACAGCCTCAGCCCTAAACTAGCTCTCATCATCACTTGTAAAAGAAAGAAAATCAAGCTGGTAAGTGCAATGGGCGCAGGTGGAAAAACTGACCCGAGCAAAGTAATGGTGAGGGATATCAGCAAAACCAACAACTGTTTTTTGGCGAAACAAATCAGAAAAAAACTCAAAAAAGAACAAATACATAAAGGATTTCGCTGCGTATTTTCCACCGAAATTCAAGATGAAAACAGCCTAAAAATGACCGATGGCAGCAATTACAAAAAATCATTCTACGGCACTATCAGCTATATGCCCGCTATTTTCGGACTGTATGCCGCTGCCGAAGTTATCAGATTTCTTCTAAAAAAAGAACAAAATGAAGCCTAACGGATTTCCAAAAGAAGAGAAACTAAAAAACAAGACCGATATTTCCTTACTCTTTGAGCAGGGAAAATGGTTCTCGTATAAAGAACTGGCTATCATCTCCTTACAAAAGGAAGATTTGTCAGTTCAAAAAGTTGGCGTTTCTGTTTCTAAAAAGTTTTTCAAAAAAGCAGTGGACAGAAACAGAGTGAAACGCCTTCTGCGAGAAACTTACCGCCTGAACAAACCTTTATTCATAAAGACTTTTGGAGAAAATTCTCTTAATATGATATTCTACCGCTCAGTAAAATTACCCAAAAATATGACCGAAATAGAAAGCCTATTTCTAAAGCTGTGTGAAGAAAAAGGCTCCCTTATATAAAAAATATTTTAAATATTCAAAAATTTTATATACTTTTGCAAAATATTGTATCTATTTAACAATATTTTATAATTAGTTTTTTAACTTTAAAATGTTATGATATGAAAAAACACATTATTTTATTAGGGCTTTTAGCTACTACAAGTGTAGCTTTTGCCCAAGCAGGAAAAGTGGGGGTAAACACGAGTAACCCAGAGGCTACTCTAGATATAAGACCCAGCGCAGCAAATGCAGCAACAACTGCAACTACAAATGAAGGGATTTTGATTCCGAGAGTAAGTAGAGACAGACTAAAAAGCATTGCTACTGCTAATTTGAAAGAATCTACTTTAGTGTATGTAGATAACATCTCAGGAACTACAAATGCTGTTACTTCTAATGTAACTTCTAAAGGTTTCTACTATTACAGCACAACTGCTAGTAAATGGGTAAAAATAGCTGAAGGAACTATCCAAGAGCAAGACCTTAGACTAGTAGGTGGTAGTAACCACATCACACAAGATGCAGGTCTTGGAGGTAATGGTACTACTGTAGGTGGCGGTGGTGATAACATAGGTATTGGACCAGGAGCATTATTCTCACTAAATGGAGGTGGAAGTAATTTAGCTATAGGGGCTAGAGCCCTTTACTCTAATGCCGGTAGTGGAAGTAATTTAGCTATAGGTCATGGAGCTCTTGCCAATTATACAGGTGGTGGTGGTTTTGCAATAGGTCATCATGCTTTCGGAAATGGTGGCGGCACTGGTGTTGCTGTAGGTAACTACGCTTTTAGTTCTGGAGGTTCAGGTGTTGCTGTAGGTAACAGTGCTCTTAGTTCTGGAGGTAGTGGTATTGCCATAGGAAATTATGCCCTTAGTTCTAGTACTAACGGAATCTCAAATTTAGCTATTGGTAATAATGCTCTATATAATACTACTACAGGGAAATTTAATATAGGTATTGGAGAACGAGTACTTTATGAAAATACCACAGGAAATGACAATATTGCTGTGGGAAATGATGCCCTTGTAAATAGTACCACAGGAAATGACAATATTGCTTTAGGAAATAGCGCTCTCTTATCGAATACAACTGGTGCTAGCAACTTTGGATTTGGTACAAACGCTTTAAGATCCAACACCACAGGAAATAATAACATTGCTATGGGAGCTAGTGCTTTATTTAATAATACTACAGGATTGGACAATGTTGCTGTAGGTGCTGGTGCCTTATTTAATAATACTATAGGTGCGAACAACATTGGTTTAGGTACAAATGCACTTAGAACCAATACCACTGGTAGAGATAACATCGCTCTAGGGTCTACAGCCCTTTTTGCTAATACAACAGGGGTAAATAACATTGCTATTGGACCTAATGGACTTAGATTTAATACAACTGGTAACAACAACATCGGTTTTGGTACTAA
>CAUQMH010000018.1:0-22045 GCA_963519075.1 uncultured Flavobacteriaceae bacterium | reverse complement strand
ATGACCTTCCGTGCTTGATATTCAGGCGGTTTCCGTTCTCCTACGCTTAAAGAACTCTATACCAACTGGTTCCATCCTTGGGGAGGAGGATTCCAGCTTATGGGGAATAAAAATTTAAGACCAGAAACAAGCGATAATTTCAATATTTCCATTGATTTTGATTTTAAAAAACTGAACCTGACTTTCATCACTCAATATTCAAAAATAAAAGATAAAATCGACCGACAAGGAAACATCGGAGATACCCTGCGTTATGTCAATCTCCATGGAAACACAGATGTACTAAGTTCCGAAGTATCAGCGATATACAAACTGAACAAAAACTTCCATTTCAAAGGTTCTTATTCCTACTACGACATTGGAAAAAAAAGATCCGAAAACCGCCCGCACACGCTGACTTTCAAAGCGGAATACATTCCTTCGGCTAAATATTACATACCGAGCATCATCATCAGCGGAAAATACCTCAGCCACACTAAAAGATATAATGATGATAATAGTTCTTTCGTCAGCTATGCGCCCTACTCTATCTGGCGGCTTCAGCTGGCTTCAAAGTTTCCGCTAGGCTTTACTCTGACTGGTGGAATTAATAATATTTTTGACTACACTGCGGACAAAGTAGGCTTCTACTCCTCTGTGGATATTGGAAGGACATTTTATCTGGGCTTAAAATGGAATTTCAATAAAAAAGTTCAAGATACGGACTATAACTAAATCATTTTCAACACCATAAAGATTCTAAAAATGGAAAATAAATTTTCGACCAATCGATTACAAGATGTTCCAGAAACCATGCTCATCACTCTTTGGGCAAAGGCTGAAGAAACACGGAAAAAACCTTCCAATGCTCTGCTTTATGATGAAAAAGCTTTAGAAATCATCAATAAAATTGATTACGATTTTTCTAAATTTAAAAATGCTAAATTTTCTCAGGCAGGAGTCTGCATCAGAGCAAATTTAATAGATAAAGAAGCCCAAAAATTCATCCAAAAACATTCTGATGCAGTAGTGGTGCAGATAGGATCAGGGTTAGATGCTCGTTATCAGCGTATTGGCTCGCCTAAAATCACCCATTGGTACGACCTTGATTTACCAGAAGTAATTGAACTTCGTCGGCATTTATTCACTGAAAATGAGACAAATACATTTATTTCACTATCTTTATTTGATTACAAATGGATAGAAATAGTAAAAGCTCACAGAAAGCCTGTTTTACTCATAATAGAAGGTGTTTTGATGTATTTTGACCCAAAAGATGTTCAGAACTTTTTTAACTCTTTGTGTGCTCATTTTGAAGAAGTTACCGTTGTGTTTGATATGTTGGCTTTTTCCTTGGTTGGAAATTCAAAAAAGCACGATTCATTAGGAACAATGAAAGGAAAAACACGCCCAGAATTCAAATGGTCTCTTCTAAATTCCAAAGAAATGGAAGCTTGGAATCCCAAAATACACATTGAAAATGAATACTTTATGAGTGATTATGACAAGGGCAGATACCCTTTCCTTTTTAGAATCCTTTATAAGTTTTCATATTTTTACAAAAGATTTAATCAAAGAGTTATAACACTGAAAATCAATGATAAAAGTTAAACAATTATGAAAAATAAAAAAAGAATTTTATCCATTATATTAGGACTTCTTACCGTTTCTTTCGGATATTTCGGATGGAGCAAATGGGCTTCTGCTACCCGCATAGCATTGGTAAATTTCCCAAATTACCAAGTGTCCAATATGGCACTGTCCAATGAAGACAGCTTTATCAAATTCGAAGATGTGCCACTAGACCAGCTCGATAAATTGAAAAATTATGATTTCGTTCTGGCTTGGGGAATGGGTATTAGAATAGATGAAAATCAGCGAAATACCATTATAAAAACCGCCGAAAAAGTCCCTACACATTTCGTGTCTGTGACTTCTCCTGAAAATGACATCAGCAGTCTGAGCGAATCTCAATCAGAAAAAGTGGACAGCTATCTTTCCAGCGGAAACAAGAAAAATTTCCAAAACTTTGCCCGATATGTCCGAAAATACATCGATGGCAAAAAATTCTTTGCCGAAGAACCCGAAAAAGTTGCGGAGAAAAAAGAAGATGTTTTCTTCCATATCGATGAAGAAGTGGCATTTTCTGATATAAAAGCCTATGAAGATTATCTCAAAAAAAATAATCTTTACCAAGAAGGAAAACCAAAAATCGCCATAGTTTCTGGTATCCACGACCCTTTTTCTGGGAACAAAGCACACATAGACAGCATCATCATTTCCCTTCAGAAATCTGGGCTAAATGTCTATCCTTTCGCTTCTTTCGGTAAGAGAGTTGAATTTTTGGAGCAAATCAACCCTGATGCCGTGATTTATTTCCCGCATGGAAGACTGCAGATGACCAATCCTGAACAGACTGTGGATTGGCTAAAGGAAAAAAACATCCCTATTTTCACGCCTATTTCCGTTATTCAGCTGGAAGAAGACTGGCTAAAAGACCCTATGGGAATGTTTGGCGGATTTATGGGACAGACTATCGTAATGCCAGAGCTGGACGGTGCGGTGTATCCTTATGTCCTTATTGCTCAGGAGAAAAGAAACGATGGAATGGTCGTTTTCAAAACGATTCCTGACCGATTGAAAAAATTTACTCAGATTGTTAATAATTTCATTAACCTGAAAAAGAAAAACAATCAGGACAAGAAAGTTGCCATTTATTATTTCAAAGGACAAGGGCAAAACTCTCTGGTTGCGCAGGGATTAGAAACTAATTCTTCGCTGTACAATTTCCTGAAAAGAATGAAATCCGAAGGATACAATGTAGATGGTCTTCCTGAAAACGAAGCTGATTTTCAGAAACTAATCAACACGCAGGGAAATATCTATAACCGCAATGCGATGGGCAGTTTTGACAATTTTATCCAAAATGGAAAACCTGCTCTCATAAATGATACAGAATACACCGACTGGCTCAAAAACTCTGTGCAAACCCAAATGTATGAAGAAGTAATGAAGCATAATGGAGCCGCTTCAGAAGGTTTCATGGGAACTAAAAAAGATGGAAAAGGATATTTGGCGATTTCCAGAATAGTTTTCGGAAATGTAGCTATTCTTCCTCAGCCTCCTGCTGCACTGAGCACAGATGATGAATTTAAAGTAAATCACGGCGTGAAAGAAATCCCTCCACATGCATACATCGGGGCTTATCTTTGGGCTCAAAAAGGCTTCAAGGCAGATGCTATGATTCATTTCGGAACGCATGGAAGTTTAGAATTTACACCCAATAAACAAGTGGCTCTTTCCAGCTATGATTGGGGCGATATTCTGGTGGGCGCTGTTCCTCATTTCTACTACTATACGATAGGAAACATCGGGGAAAGCATCATCGCAAAACGCCGTACTTATGCGACTTTAATCTCGTATCTGACGCCAGCTTTTACGGAAAGCGAGGCTCGTTCTATTTTCAATGAACTTTTGGATAAAATCAATTATTACTACAAAACCCAAGACGAAGCCCACAAGAAAGATATTTCTCTACAAATAAAGAAAATCGCCGTTAAAATGGGCTTACACAGGGATTTGCGATTGGACAGCATCACTTCCAAACCTTATTCCGAGGAGGAAATAGACAAACTGGAAAACTTCGCAGAGGAAATCGCTACGGAAAAAATCAATGGAGAATTTTACACCATGGGCATTCCTTACAGCTCGGATAAAATCAGCTCCACCATTCTGGCGATGAGCACTGACCCGCTGGCGTACAGCTTGGCTGCTTTGGATAAAATTTCAGGAAAGGTGACCGACCAGCAGCTGAAAAGAAAGGCTTTCTTTACCGAAAATTACCTTAATCCTGCTAAAAATATCGTTCTACAAATCCTTAATGGAAAAGCTGTAAGCCCTGATTTTATCGCAGCAACGGCAAAAATCCCGGCATCAGAAATCGAAAAAGCCAGAGAACTTCTCACGCCACAGCGAGAAATGCCTTACTTCGTGAAAAAAGCAATGGAGAAGAAAATGAAGTCCAAAAATGGCGAACTTACCGAAGTAGAGAAACAACTGAAAGCAGGTAAAATCCCTGATGGAATGCCCGAATTCGTTGCTAAAAAGCTGATGGAAAAAGTAAAACGAGGAGAAAGACTTGGCGAAAAACCAAGCTTCGGCGGAGGAAAACTAAAAGTTTCCACGCCTAAGGCTGGGCAAAAACCTGAAACCAACCAAATCCCAAAAGAGCAGAAAGAAAGAGCGATGGCGATTTTGGATATAGAGCAGACTATCAATAATGTTGCTTTCTACAAAGAAAGCCTGCTAAAAAGCCCTGAAATAGAGCTAAAATCTTTCTTCAATGCTCTAAATGGCGGTTATGTAGCGCCTTCCTCTGGCGGTGATGCCGTTGCCAACCCAAGAGCCGTGCCTACAGGGAGAAATCTCTATGCTGTAAATGCAGAAATGACACCTTCTGAAATGGCTTGGGAAAGAGGCGTGAAACTTGCCCAAAATACGATAGAAGAATACAGAAAAAACCACAAAGGCGAATATCCTAAAAAGATAGCCTACACTTTCTGGAGCAGTGAGTTCATAGAGACCGAAGGTGTTTCTATCGCTCAAGCCCTTTATATGCTGGGGGTAGAACCTGTGAGGGATTCTTTCGGAAGGGTGGTAGATGTCAGACTGATTCCATCAAAAGAGCTGGGCAGACCGAGAATAGACATTGTCATTCAGACTTCTGGACAGTTCAGAGACTTGGCGGCATCGCGTTTATTCCTTTTAACAAAAGCTGTAGAACTAGCAGCCAATGCAAAAGATGAAAACTTCGAAAACCAAGTAAGCGCTGGAAACATCGCCATAGAAAAAGAACTGGTGAATGCTGGGGTAAGCCCTAAACAAGCCCGTGAAATGTCTAACTATCGTATTTTCGGCGGACAGCAGGGAAGATACGACACAGGAACTAAAGAAATGATGCTTGCAGGAGACAAATGGGATTCTCAAAAAGACATCGCCGAAACCTACATGCACAACATGGGAGCACTCTACGGAAACGAAAAAGAATGGGGAAAATATGAAAAAGGAATGCTAAAAGCAGCCCTGAAAAACACGGATATTCTCATCCATGCCAGACAAAACAACACTTGGGGAGCTCTGAGCCTTGACCATGTATTTGAATTCATGGGAGGAATGAACACCGCCATAAAAGAAGTCACAGGAAAAGACCCTGATGCCTATTTTGCAGATTACAGAAACCGCAAAAATATGCGTATGCAGGAGTTGAAAGAAGCTGTAGGCGTGGAAGCTAGAGCGACTATTTTCAACCCTAAATACATCAAAGAAAAAATGAAAGGGAAAGCTTCCAGCGCAGGACAGATTGCAGAAATCACCACCAATATGTTTGGCTGGGAAGCCACTCGCCCAGAGCTGATAGATGACGAAATGTGGAACGAACTCTACGAAACCTATGTAGAGGACAAACACAAGCTGGGCATCAGAGAATTCATTCACAAAGAAAATGGAGCTTCTCTACAAACCGTAACAGCCGTAATGCTGGAAGCCACACGAAAAGGCATGTGGAAAGCTTCTGCGGAGCAGATTTCCAACCTTGCTTCTATGCACAATGGACTAGTGAAAGAATTCGGGGCTGAGTCTTCCTCTTTCTCGGCAAATAACGAGAAACTGCAAAACTACATTGCAGGGAAACTTCCTGAAAATGAAGCCAAAGAATACAAATCTGAGCTTCAAAAAATGAAAACAGGAAGCACCGAGGAAATCAGTACCAAAGAAGGAAAAGTCCTGAAAAAAGAAGAAGTAAATCCAGAACCAGCCAAAGAAAAAATGCCGCTGAACGGACTGCTGATAGGCGGAGGAATTTTAGCTGCATTCATCGGGCTGTTGATTTATTTCAAGAAAAAAAGAAAAAATGAGTAATTCCTAAAAAAACTGTTTGGAGTGCGAGCCGTATTCCAAACAGTTTTTAATTTTAAACTTAATAAATTGATAATTTTCGTTCATATTTGAAATTTCAATTTTATATTTGTGCATATTAAATACTAAAACATTTTTATGAAACTAAAAATCATTTTCCTTTCACTGCTGGTATTTTGCAATGTTTTTGCACAAAAATCAGATATCTGGACTTACTTTTATGACGATGAAGAATATCTTTTCGGCTTTAAAAATAGCAAAGGAGAAGTGATGATAGAACCAAAATTCAAGGGATTTACTTCGGCTAATAAGTTTGATAAAATTGCTGCTTTTATGGAAGAAACCAATGGTGAATTTAGCAGCTACTACATGCTGAAAAACGGAAAAAAATTTGGGAAAGACAGCCTTTATGTCTTTGATATGGCATTTGACTGCGAAAATGAAGGCTTCATCAAATTCCGAGATCCTAAAACAGGAAATGTCGGCATGTTTAACGCAGCAGGAAAAGTGGCTATCGTAGCTCTATACAATGATATGACACCTTTTGAAAATGGACTTTCTGTTGCTTTAAAAGGAGCTAAACTAATGAAAGATAGCGATGATGATGAACATCCCTACTGGGCGGGCGGAGAAAACCTTCTTATCAACACTAAAAATGAGATTTTGGTTAAAAATTTCCAAGATGACCAGCTGGTTCTAGATTTCCACTCGCTCCGTATCCAAAGCCAACCCGAAAAGTCTGCCGAAAGAGTAAGTTTTCTGGGAACAAATGGGAAATATTATTCCTTTATTAACAATGAAAAATTATTTGAAAACTTCCTAAACCAAAAATTTTTCAAAAATCTAAGCAAAAAAAGCCTTCTAAAAAATTCATATGAAAAAATCGTCTATTGGGACGAAGAAAAAGGCTGGACATCACAACCTGTAAAAGATTTCTTAGAGAAAAATCATGCTATTTTATTAGAAAGATTGGAAGGCTACAAGAACAAGAAAAATGTACAAATCATGGTAGAAAACTATACTCCACTTACCGAGGATATAGAGCAAAAAATCCAGCATCATTATAATAACTGCGGCAGAAGAAACATGTCTAAATATCCTTTTTTCAGCCTTATTATCACAAATCATGACGAAAATGGGAAATTCCGTCACCAAGACCTTTTTAGTTTTTTAAGAACCGTAAAAGGCATCAAATTTATCAGTTGCTCGATAAGAAACCACACTTTGAAGTAGAGAAAAATGCAGTTAGTTTTAAATATTTTATTGGTCTTTATCCTCATCAATTCCGTACTGAAATTCAGTTTTTGGAAACTTTGGCAAGTCGCGGCAGCCGCCGTTTTATCGGTCGTGTTTCTCTTTTGGGCTTATCCATATGCGATGGAACAATCGCAGGTAACGATACAAAACGCCCTAGAAACGCCCTCTACCCTGAGCAATATCGCAGTGCTGGTAACCATAGAAGTTGCCCTCTGTCTCGCTTTTTGTTTCTCCGAGCTGAAAGGACTTTTTTTCGCAGAGAAAAACCGATGGAACACCTTTCTAAAAGCCTGCCCTGCCCTGCTGATGTTTCCTGTTTTGTTTTATCTCCTTACGCAGAGCTTTTTTTACTTTTCAGGAATGGATTTTTTCACCATTACCATGCTGTTTTCGGCAGGTTCGGCTCTGTTCATCATCGGTGGAACATGGTGTATCCAAGCATTTTTCCCTGAAAGAGATTTCCGTATCGAAGTACACCTGCTTACCAGCTTATTCATCGGTATTTTGGGATTGATAATCACTTCCAGCAGCAATCTTATCTATGTTCCCAAAAGCGAACCTATTTCTTTCATGTTCTTAGGAATTTCTTTTATCTTATTTATTGGAATTTTCATCTTAGGAATGATGATAAATAGATGGTATTGGAAATTAAATAGATAAAATTAAAATCAATAGTCTATAAAAAACCAAAATCATAATAGAAACATATTAAATCAATATTAAAATTTAAAAAACAAGATAATAAATTCAAAAAACTACATAGAAAAACTTTATTTCTATCTATAACAATCAAAAAACAAGATAAAAATATTAAAAAACAAGATATAAAATTTAAATTATTATCTGATAAAATAATAAAGTAAGATAACTTTTTATATTTTATTTGAAATTTAAAATAAAACAATCTAGTTTATCTAATTAATAAAGTAAAATTTAATCATAATCAAATAAAAAATAGAAACAATCAGTTATAAAAATAGAAACAATCAGTTATAAAAATAGAAACAATCAGTTATAAAAATGGAAACAATATCAAAGGTTTTATTCTGGGTAGCAAATAGTCTTCTTATTCCAGATGTTATTATTCTTCTAATACTTTTCGTTCGCGCTCTTCTTCTTACAGGAAGTTTTTACAATCAATTTGTAACCAAATTCAAGAACGATAAAGCTCTGGACAATGCAATAAAAAACCTATCAGCCGAAAATATAGACGAGCTGAGAAACCTTCTCCCAAAGAAGGACAACTCGCTCTACATCCGCTATCTCCGCGACCTGCTTTCACATCCGCCGAGCGATGCTTATTCAGATTTTATGATTTCTAATTTTGAAAACGAAGCCGAAAAAGATATCGCAACTTCTAAACTACTCGCAAAAGTAGGGCCTGTATTAGGACTTATCGGAACTCTTATCGCGATGAGCCCTGCCCTTACGGGACTTTCTTCGGGCGACATCTCTGGAATGGCTTACAACATGCAGGTGGTTTTTGCCACTACGATAGTGGGCTTGGTCATCAGTTTAATCGGGATAATTACCCTGCAATTCAAACAAAGATGGTATGCCAAAGACACCAACAATCTGGACTATGTAGCACAAATTCTAACCCAAAACAAAGGCAAGATATGAGAAACAAACGCCGAAGAGTTCCTATTTTCAAGCGAGAAGAAGACACTGACCCGCTGAGTGTGGTGGTCAATCTTTTTGATGTGGCGATGGTTTTTGCTGTTGCTCTGATGGTGGCTATGGTGATGAATATGAACATGACCGAAGTTTTCAGCAAAGAAGACTTTACCGTCGTGAAAAACCCTGGGAAAGACAACATGGAAATCATCACCAAAAAAGGGAATAAAATAGAAAAATACACGCCTTCCACCGACCAAAACAATTCCCAAAACAAAACCAAAGGGAAAAAAGTAGGGACTGCCTATCAGCTGGAAGACGGGCAAATCATCTATATAGAAGACTAATTTTGCTCATTTGAGAATAAAACGCTAAATTCGTACCCTTTTTAAAATCAAGAAAGATGAAATTTTTTATTGACACAGCAAATTTAGAACAAATCAGAGAAGCCCAAAATCTTGGTATTTTGGATGGAGTTACAACCAATCCTTCCCTTATGGCAAAAGAGGGAATCAAAGGAAAAGAAGCTATTCTACAGCATTATAGAGATATCTGCGAAATTTCAGATGGAGATGTAAGCGCCGAGGTGCTCTCTACCGATTACGAAGGTATGATAAAAGAAGGGAAAGAACTGGCAGCCCTACACGAGCGAATAGTAGTAAAAATCCCAATGACCAAAGATGGAATAAAAGCAATAAAATACTTCGCTGATAATGGGATAAAAACCAATTGTACTTTGGTATTTTCTGCTGGACAAGCTCTTTTGGCAGCAAAAGCAGGCGCTACCTATGTTTCGCCTTTTTTAGGAAGATTAGATGATATTTCTACTGACAGCATCCAGCTGATAGAGGACATCCGAGTAATCTATGACAACTATCTATTTGAAACTAAGATACTTGCAGCCTCTATCCGAAACCCTATGCATATCATAAATTGTGCTAAAATAGGTGCAGATGTGGTAACTTCTCCTCTTGCTTCTATTCTGAATCTTTTGAATCATCCTTTGACTGATAACGGATTGAAACAGTTCATCGCTGATTCTAACAAACTACAATAAATTAAAAAGTATGAGCGGAAACTCATACTTTTTTTATTATCATTATTTCAAATACATTTTCATTTTTGTGATTTCCTCAGGAGTGGCTTTTATCTTCTTAAAAATCTCTTTTTCTGATGGAAAACTTACTCTATAGAAAATAATTTTTTCGCCGTATTTTCGGAAATATGGATGCGTTTTCAGGAAATCTTCTGGCGCATCTGTGATAGCGTATTTCTGGATTTTAGAAACATCCATTGGGCTGGTGGAAATTAAATCTCTTGCCAAATCTTTATCTACATTATAAGTCTCCAAAATCTGCTGTTTATCGACAAATCCACCTAATTTCTTTCGGTAGCCTAAATAGCTTGCCGCCGCCTTTTCATTAAACCCAAATTCTACCAACTGCTTGAAAGTAATGCTGTTCAGGTCTATTTTAGAGAAATCTGTTTTGGCTGATACCACAGCTTTAGTAGGTTCTTCTTTCTCTCGGATTTGTAGTTTTATCCAAGGTTTCAGCTCTTGGAATTTTTCAGCAGAAATCACAAAGCATTTTTCAATATCTTCCAAACTTTTAAAACTTCCTTTCAGATTTTTATCTCTGTAATTTACGATTATTTGGGCTTGTTTTTCAGAAAAACCTAATCTCTGCCAGCCCTGCGCATCCAAAGCATTTGGGTCAAAATAACTGTATTCTATTTTAGGTTTATTTTCTTTCGGTTTTGGAGCGAAATCAGGCGCGGTTTCGGGCAAAATCAAGTAAGGAGCAAGCCGTTGGTAATTTTCTGGGCTGATGATGAAACATTCCCTAAACTTCTCCTTGCTTCGGAAGCTCCCGCCGAGATAGTTTTTGTATTTAATAATCGCTTCGGCTTGCTTTTGGGAAAAGCCCATATTCTCCCAATCTTTCGCCGAATAGGAATCAGGATTGAATTTCCCTGATATTTTTAGTTCTTTCTTGGTAAAAGAATTTTCAAAATTATTTTTCTTACTGGTTTTCTCTGGAAGCAGAATATACGCCTCTATTTCCGCAAATTTTTCAGGAGAAATGGCGTAGCATTTTGCCAGCTGTTCCTTTGAGAGAAATTCTCCACCGACCAGCTCTTTATAATTCAGAATGGTTTTGACCTGCCGTTCTGTAAAACCGAGATTTTTCCACTGCTCTGCAGTGAGTTCATTTGGGTTAAATTCTGATAAAACCAACTCACTTCCCGCCTTTTCATTCACAAACTCGACTACAACAGGCTCGTGCTTCTCAGTGTTTTTAATCCAATAAAAAACCAACTGAAAAACCAAAATAAGGATTCCTAAAATCCCTAAACCTATAAACTGGTTTCGCCGCATCTGAAAAGGTAATTTTGGAAAATTTCTCATAAAAAATACAAGCCTCTAAAAAGAGGCTCTTTGTTTATTATAATGTCGCTGAATGAGCCAGCAGGTCTGTCAGTTTATTAGAATATCCTGTCTCATTGTCATACCAAGATACCAGCTTCACGAAGTTAGGAGAAAGCATAATTCCTGCTCCTTTATCGAAGATAGAGGTTCTCTTATCTCCTATAAAGTCCTGAGATACCACAGGATCTTCTGTGTAGCCCAAAATTCCTTTTAGTTCGTTTTCTGAAGCAGATTTGATAGCTTGAGAAATTTCATCGTAAGAAGTTGCTTTTTCTAATCTTACCGTTAGATCCACCACAGAAACATCAGCAGTAGGCACTCTGAACGCCATACCTGTCAATTTTCCGTTAAGAGAAGGAATCACTTTTCCTACCGCTTTAGCAGCACCTGTAGAAGAAGGAATGATGTTCAACAATGCTGAACGACCACCTCTCCAATCTTTTATAGATGGGCCATCCACAGTTCTCTGTGTAGCCGTAGTAGCGTGTACAGTAGTCATCAACCCTTCTACAATCCCGAAGTTATCATGAACCACTTTTGCTAATGGCGCAAGACAGTTGGTAGTACAAGAAGCGTTAGAGAAAATATTTTGATCAGCTTTTAGTTCTTTGTGGTTTACTCCCATTACGAACATTGGCGTATCATCTTTTGACGGAGCAGAAAGAACTACTTTTTTCGCACCAGCATTTAGGTGGGCAGTAGCAGTTTCTTTTGTTAAGAAAAGCCCTGTAGATTCTACGATGTATTCCGCACCTACTTCATTCCATTTCAAGTTGTTAGGATCTCTTTCAGAAGTTACTCTTATTCTCTTTCCGTTTACAATAAGGTCGTTCCCTTCTACAGAAACCTCTCCTGCGAATTTCCCATGAACTGAATCATATTTTAGCATATACGCCATGTATTCAGCATTCACTAGGTCGTTAATTCCTACAACCTCGATGTTATCTCTTTCAACCATTGCGTTGAAAACTAAACTCCCAATTCTACCGAATCCGTTGATTCCTACTTTGATTTTTGACATGATGTTATAATTAAATTTAAAGTTTTCTTCTCTTTATCTAAGGTCTGAAACTTGACCTGTACAAATTTACAAAATAAAGTCCAATAAAACGAGTTAAATTTAATATTTCATTTGGCATAATTTTTACTTTAATTTTTCTAATTTTACCAAATATTATTTTATCATTATGGAAATTATCAGAAACGCTAAAGATTTACAAATTTATATCGCTAATGCCAAAAACAAAGGGCTAAAAATAGGTTTTGCTCCTACAATGGGCGCACTGCATGGCGGACACCTCTCACTCTACGAGAGAGCCCGAAAGGAAAATGATATCGTAGTTTCTTCTATTTTCGTGAATCCTACCCAGTTTAATAATCCTGAGGATTTAGAAAAATACCCACGAACCATAGAGGCGGACATTGACCTTTTAGAAAAAACTAAAAATGTAGATGCAGTCTATACTCCATCTGTGGAAGACCTTTACCCTAATGGATTAGAGCGAAAAAGCTACGATTTTGACGGGTTAGAAAACGAAATGGAAGGAAAATCCAGACCTGGGCATTTTGATGGCGTAGGAACTGTGGTAGAGGAGCTTTTCAGACAAGTACAGCCTGATAATGCCTATTTCGGCGACAAAGATTTCCAGCAATTAGCAATTATAAAAAAATTAGTTCAAAAACTAAAGCTGCCTATCAACATCGTAGGAATGCCTATTTTCAGAGAGGAAAGCGGACTAGCGATGAGTTCCCGAAATATGAGGCTAAGCCCTGAGCAAAGAGATAAAGCCAAACTTATCTATGCTACTTTGGTAAAAGCCAACGAGATGTTCAGAAAATCCAGCCTCTCTGATATCAAAACATTTGTAGAAAAAACCTTTGAAGACTCTGATTTTGAACTGGAATATTTCATCATCGCAGACGAGGAAACTCTGAAAGAAGCAGATAAAATCGAAAACGGAAGGAATTACCGAGCGTTTATCGTTGTTTTGGTCGATGGAGTCCGATTGATTGATAATATCCACCTTGACTAATTTCAAAAAATAAATCCCGCCAAATGGTGGGATTTTTATTTATTTCGGTTCTGTAAATCTAGTCAAATTCACCTCGGGAAGCAGGTCTTTTTTACCTTCAATAAAATCAAAAAGTTCCTTTGAAAAATAGCATCCGTTTAGGATTCCTCTCGCTCCCAGCCCATTGAAAACATAGAGGTTTTTATGCTTTTCATGTCTTCCTAAAATAGGTCTCCTATCCGCCACGGTAGGACGAAATCCTACATTGATTTCCTCCACTTCGAATTTTTCTGGATAAAACTGAGACAGCCCATTTATCAGCTGTTCTTTCGCCTCTTCATCTACATTTTCATCGGTTCTTTCCCTATCGTAAGTTCCTCCGTAATAGTATTTTCCATTTTCCAATGGAAAAATAAAATGTTTTTTCTTAATTGTAAAATCCCCTTCCAGTGGCACAGAGAGATTTACCACCAAATGATGACCTTTATTAATATGAATAGGAATTTCTTTAAAATAAGGGTTCTGTTTTACCGCTATTCCTTCCGCAAAAACAATATTTTTAAACTTAATATCTTTATAATGAGAGTTTTCTACATCGAGAGAGTTATAGTCAAATCTTTCTTTTATCAAATATTCGTTTTTTTGTAAATATTGTAAAATATCTCCAAAGAAAGCTTCCACATCCAGCCTCGCAGAATGATTTACCCTACCTGAACTAAATGGGTTTTTCACCACATCCAATTCCTCAAAAACAGGATGCAAAAAAGGTCTAAGGCTTTCTTCTTTCATCTTTTTCTGCCATAATTCTCTTTCCTCTTCATTATGAAAAATTCTTTGAATAGGCTTATTTATCAAATAATTTTTGCCTGTATACTGCTGTATTTCAGACAGAGTTTTATGCAAAAAATCTATCTGTTCCTTTGCCAGCCAAAAAGAAGTAAAACGCTTCAAAACCACAGGATTGATCATCCCAGCCGAAATCTGCGATGCGCTCTTCTTCCCTTCTGAAAAAATAACGAAATCTTTATTTTCTTTTAACAGCTGATGTGCAAAAAATAAAGCCGCATATCCATCTCCTACAATGATGTATTCTGTATCTCTCATAACCACAAAAATAAAAAAACCTAGGCAAAATTTGCCTAGGCTATTATGTTAAAATTATAATAAAATTAATAATTCCACATATCATTCTCCATCTCGAGAATTTGATTTTTGATTCTTTCGCTCTCTTCTAGTTGAGCGTTAGCATCATTCGGGATGTAGTCTTTGATATTCCCTGTACCATACCCATTTTCAGATCTGTAAATGATAGAAGAGAATCTTCTTGCATTCAATAAGTCATCAAATGTAAGGTCAGAAGACAAGTTCTTATTGTTAAATACTACTGCATTTGCCAATACTTCCCTTGCACTTGGGTAGAATACCCAGAACAAATCAATAAGCTCATCTGCGTTACCAAGAGGTTCTCCATTAGGTCCTCTCAAGGCATTAGATGCAGGGTCTTTACCCATAGCAGAAATACCTAATAATCTGTATTTCAACTGTGCATCTCTACGGTCGATGTACCACATACCTTTGATCTTCAGCATTTTTACATTTTCAGATTTAGTTTCATAAACATCTATGTATTGTTTTTTCTCTTCCTCTGAAATTTTTTCACCAGCATTGATTCTTTCGATGTAAGAGTCATCCAAACGCTCAAATCTTGTAGCATTTTTGATTTCCTCTTTTGTCATTCTCTGTGTGAACATCTCATCTTTATATACCTCTTTAATAGAGCCATCATTTACTCCATCTAAAAGAAGTTGATATAAAGATTTTGTAGAAGCTACCAATCCATCAGAGTTATAATAGAATGGTCTATTGATTTTTTCGTTCATATCAATAATTTCCCATACCACCATACTTCTAACAATATCCTTATCCTCTACATATCCGTATTTTACAGGATTGTTTTTTACGGAAATAAGAGAATCCCCTTTCTTAACTGTATTCAAGTTTCTGTAGTGTCTCAACGCAGCTGGTGAATCTGAGTTAAGGATACTCAAAGAGTTTACTGGATTCAATGGAATCTCTTCCTCTTTTTTAACCTCTACAACAGGCTCTGCTGGTTGTTCTGGTTCTTCTTGAACAGTTTTAGTCTTTCCTGCTTTACCTTTTTTACCTTTTTTGGCTACAGCTGTCTTTTTAGCTCCAGCTTTCTTTTTTCCTTTTCCCTTCTGAGCATCTGCAAAGAAGAAAGTAAATACAAGAAAGAACAATAATATTCTTCTCATTTTATTTTGATATTAATTATATTTATTTACTACTGAACATTTATGACAACTGGGCTGATATTTTTAAGCATTTGTCCACCCAATCCTGTAGCAGTAGCTTGGATATCAAACACATAACATACATCACCGGCTCTCAATCCAGCTGTAAGGTTAGCAGCTGCACTTAGAGAGTTTCCGCTCACATACATTGCTGCTTTTCCAGGTGCTTTGAATCTAAATCCTGTTACTTGGAAACTTACAGGGAAGTCGAAATCAGGTATAGCTGCCGAAATCACTTGTCTTGAAATAGAACTTGCAGGCATAGAAACTACATTCTGAGATCTGATTTGTCCTTGTGGTGCAGGAACACTCTTAATACGGAATGGGAATGATTGAGAAACCACTTTTCCATTAGGTTGTTTTCCTGACACTGTAATGTTTACAGTATTTCCAGCTCCTGGTCTGATAACCCATTTACCTTTACCACCTGATACACTGGCACCTGGTGCAGAAAGAGTTACTGTAGAGTTATCAACACCTAGCATAGATGCAGACACAGGGTTTTCTACACCTCTATATAGTACATTCATCTTATCAGCAGAAATCAAAGCTCCACTTTGAAGTTTAACTTCTTCTGCTCCAGCGATTACTCTATAGTTGTGTTTGAAAGGTAATGCTACCATTTCTCCTTTAGAGTTTCTATATGAAACTGTACCACTCATTGTATGCTCTCCTACTCCTCCTCCTAGAGTTTTGTATCCCATACCTCTAGTTGTTCTATCAACTCCTGTGAACTGAAGATTTGGATCATCAGAATATGTTCCGATGAATACTTTAGCTTCTACAGGTTGACCTTGGATAATTACTGTAGGACCAGCAACGATAGCTTCATATGCATTAAACTTGATATCAGCATCCACTTTTTCTTGAAGCATCAATGCCAAAGCATCTGACTGCAAGTTTCTAGCTTCTGACTGGATAACTTCCAAGTTAGATAATGCCGCAATCAATGGTTGGTTGTGGAACTTATATTGTAACCATCCTTTACCATTTCTTGTTTCTCCTTTTGGAAATTCAGTAACCATTGTTTGGTTAGCTCTTTCCACTAGGTTTTTCATTTCTGGAACATTTCCGAAAGACTGAGAAATAAATGTTCTAAGATCATTTATTTGTTTTGTCAAATCTTTAGCAACCTTAGAAGGAGCGTTTTCATCACCTCCATCGAAGAATTTACCTGTAGAATATTCCGTACCATTCAAAGCATTGAAGTTATCTTCTACCCCAGATTTTTCATCATATCCAGCCTCTTTCTTCAATTGAGTTTTAATGCCTTCTATTGATTCTACTAGAGCATTGATTTTTCCTTTCAATCCTTGATAAATTTCATAATTTTGAGCTGCTGCTTCATTAGTTTCAGATTTAGCCTTTAAGGTTTGCTCAAAAATTTTATCAGTTTTATTTTCAGTCAACTCTCTTGACTCTTGTAGAGACGAATTAGTATCAAAATAAGATCTAATAATCTCTTGGTCAATTTGCATCGCCAACATACAGATGAAAACCAAGTACATTAGGTTAATCATCTTCTGACGAGGTGATAATTTCTCTTTTGCCATTTTTTAATTTTTTTTGGTTTAAAATTATTTAAAAATCACAATGAGAAATTAAGCTTTCATCGCTGTTAACATACCTCCATAAACTCTGTTCAAGCTATTAAGGTTTGTAGTCAATCCTTTCAATTCTTCATTAAACTTCTCTGACTGTTCAGCTGATTTTTGGATGTCAGCTACATATTTTTTGCTGTACTCAGACTGTTGTCTTCCGTGTTCTAATTGTAGAGCATATAATGCGTTGATGCTTTCTAAGTGGTTAGCAGCTAAAGCCATTTGCTCGTTATATTTGTGAGTAGAAGCAGAAACATCTACAGTCTGGTTAATTTGGTCTACAGAGTGAGAGAATTTATCAATTCCTGTTCTCAATCTTTCGAACATAGCAACATCCAATTTAGCATCTGCTAACATTTTATCCAATTTTTCAGATAAAGAAACTTCTAATTCAGAGATGTTAGATGTAACTTTAGACTCTACAGCCTTTCTTGGCTTTGGTGTAGCATTAGCATCCATTAATTCTGGATATACATTTTCCCATGCATATTTAGTTTCTTCTGCAGGTGGGTTGAAAGCAAACACTATGAAGATAAAACATTCCACAGCAAGCCCCAATCCTAAGATAAAGTTTCCACTTACACCTGGAATAGGAAGGTGTGTCATTTTTACTAACGCTCCGAAAATTACTACCGCTGCCCCCATTGAATAAATGAAGTTCAACACAGCATCTTTTGATTTAAACATAACTTTTAATTTTTAATGATTATACTTTATTTAATTTTTCCTTGTTTTTTTATCTTCTTATTTTAGACGCTCCTTCTGGTATGTCTTGAACAGTTCTAAATCCTATGTAACTTCTAGCAGAGTCTTTACGCTCCCAGTCTCTAGAACCAACCATCAATAGGTATCCTATATCTTTCCAAGAACCACCTCTTACAGTTTTCTTAACATCTACATAAGCTCTGTTAGAGATGTAAGGATTCAATGTAGAAGAGAACTGATAAGTAGAGTTGTTATAAGGAGATTCTGTCCATTCAGCTACATTCCCTGCCATGTCATAAAGTCCATATCCATTTTTAGGGAACTTTTTAACAGGAGCTGTATACATATATGTACCTTTTTTCTCATCCTCTATATAGTTACCTCTCTTAGGTTTGAAGTTTGCTAAATAGCATGCTCTATCATCCATCAAATAAGGACCTCCCCAAGGATAAGCTGCATTTTCTAGACCACCACGAGCTGCATATTCCCATTCTGCTTCAGTTGGAAGTCTGAATTTCATAGGAGAATGTCTTCTCTTTTTAGATCTTGCATTAGAATCTGCTTTTGCTTTTGTTTTATAGTCAGTAAATGCTCTTGCTTGATCCCAAGTAACCCCTACTACAGGATAATCTTTATATGCAATATGCCAAAAATATTGGTCAAATAGCGGTTCATTATAAGCATAATTGAAATCTCTCAACCATACTGTTGTATCTGGATAAACAGCTATACTCGTTTTCTTTTCTGAACGAAGTCCTTTAGATCCATCTTTGATGTCTTCCCACTCATAACGGTACTGAAGTTTAGTAACATCTAGAATTCTCTTGTTATTTTCTCTCTTATCTGGCGCTACATACATAGACTCTAAAATCTCTGCATATTTAGCATCTGGATATTGATTAACATTCCAATCTAATGGAACTGACCAATCCAATCTTTTTGCCTCATTATAACCATTTCTTCCTCCTTGAGATTCCAAGAACTGCTGGTATCCAGACTTATTCTCTTTATCTCCTTTTTGAGACAAATACGCATAATTACGCCCTTCTCCTTTACCATCTCCAGAAGATTGTCCTCCTCCTGCAGCCTCTGCTAAAAGAGTTCTAGCAATAGAGTCTCTTACATAGTTGATAAACAATCTATACTGAGCATTAGTAACTTCTGCTTCATCCATGAAAAATGAAGAAACAGTAACTGTCTTTAATTGGGTTTTTTCTGGAGTCATTGTGAAGTCCTGATCTGCCTGCCCCATAACGAAAGACCCTCCTGGTATTGCTACCATTCCATGCGGTCTTGCTGCAACAAAAGATTTTGAACTTTCTCTAGACACCAATTCTCCCTTGGTATCTGGTCTTCCAGAATTCCCTTTTTTTCCTCCTGAGGAACATGCCGCAGTTAGTAAAGCTGCGGAAACTAAAAGAACGATTCTTTTCATTATATTAAATCTATTTTTTATAATTTATTTTTCAAAAAGGATAACGATTTTTTTCTTAAATTATTTTCCTTTCTTTATATTTTTTTATTCCACTGTCACAGATTTTGCCAAGTTTCTTGGCTGGTCTACATTCACTCCTCTATAAACAGCTATATAATAAGCTAATATCTGTAATGGTATAGATGCTATTATTGGAGAAAAACATTCTGATGTTTCTGGTATTTCTATCACATAATCAGACATTGCCGAAACCTGCTCATCTCCTTTATTAACAATAGAAATAACTTTTCCTTTTCTTGCTTTAATCTCCTGCACATTACTTACAATCTTATCATAATGACCTTTTTTGGGAGCGATGATTACTATTGGCATATTTTCATCAATCAAAGCAATAGGCCCATGCTTCATTTCTGCTGCTGGATAGCCCTCTGCATGGATATAAGAAATCTCTTTCAACTTCAATGCTCCTTCTAATGCAGCAGGGAAATTATAACCACGCCCCAAATATAAGAAATTTGAAGCACTTACAAAATCTTTCGCCATTTTTTTAACATAATCATGTGTAGATTCTAGTACATCCTCTATCTTTTTAGGGATAGCATCCAGTTCTGTTATCAAACTCATGAAATCCACATTGCTAAGATTTCCATTATGTTTTCCTAGTTTAAGTGCCAGCAAAGATAATATTGTTAATTGAGCTGTAAAAGCCTTTGTAGAAGCCACTCCTATCTCTGGCCCTGCATGGGTATATGCTCCTGCATCTGAAAATCTAGAGATTGAAGAATCTACAACATTACAAATTCCAAAAATAAATGCTCCTCTTTCTTTTGCTAATTTAATAGCTGCCATCGTATCTGCTGTCTCACCTGACTGAGAAATCGCAATAACTATATCCTTATTAGTAATAATAGGATTTCTGTATCTAAATTCTGAAGCATACTCCACTTCTACTGGGATTCTAGCAAATTCTTCTATAAGATATTCCCCTATCAATCCCGCATGCCAAGAAGTTCCACATGCTACGATGATAATTCTTTCTGCTTTGGTAAATTTATCCAAATAATCCCAAATTCCAGCCATCTTTATGATTCCCTCATCTACCAATAGACGACCTCTCATAGTATCATGGATAGATTTTGGCTGTTCAAAAATTTCTTTAAGCATAAAATGCTCATATCCACCTTTTTCTATCTGTTCTAAACTCAGTTTTAATTCTTGAACTTCTGGAATAACAACTGAATTATCAACAATAGCTCTGATTTCTACTCCTTTTTCTAAAGAAATCGTTGCCATATGTCCATCTTCAAGATAGATAGCCTCTTTGGTAAACTCAACAAAAGGAGATGCATCAGAAGCAACAAAATATTCATCTTCTCCTATCCCTATAGCTAAAGGTGAACCTAAACGACCTACAACCAAAAGCCCTGGGTGGTCTTTATGCATCACAGTGATAGCATATGCGCCATACACTTCATTCAATGCATATCTGACAGCAGTAGGAAAATCCACCTCCTGTGTATCCATTATATATTGAATTAGATTAACTAAAACTTCAGTATCTGTATCAGAAGCAAAAGTAAATCCTTTCTCTATCAACATAGTCTTAATGGTATCATAGTTTTCTATAATTCCATTATGAATAATTGCTATTTTTCCGTTATTAGACAAATGTGGATGAGAGTTTCTATCACTAGGAACTCCATGAGTAGCCCATCGAGTATGTCCCATACCCACATGAGCAGAACCTTCTAAGTCTTTAGAAATACTAACCAAATCAGCTACTTTTCCTTTTGTTTTTTTAAGTTCAAAGTCATTATTTTGTCCCTCTACTATTACCCCTGCACTATCATAACCTCGATACTCTAACCTTTTTAGCCCGTTGATTACTATATCATAAGCACATCTATGCCCTGTATATCCTACTATTCCGCACATAACTTTGTCTAAATTTATTTAGTAACATATGTTACCATTAGTTTTGGTCTATTATTATTCGCAGTATTTGTCCCTACAAACACAGCTCTGTAAGGTGAACTAACATTGTTATTATAATCTTCACTTAACAAATTTCCATTTGAAGTAAGATACTCTCCAATATTGATAATCAAGTCTTTAGCCTCTGCTTCTTTTTCTACAATATCTTTGATAGTTTTTGTAATATCAATATCATAGTAAGAAGGATTACTATTAGTAGAATAAGCTTTTACTAAACTATAATTACTATTACCCAACATGGTTTTTAAGTCTGTAATAAAATCAGTTTCTCCTTGTTTTCTCACTAAGAAACCAACTGGTTTAGTATAAGAATTATTCCATGTATTGGTATCTGTATACAACCTTACTTTTGCAGAAAGTATCGCTGCTCCACGCTCTTTGTAAAGTCTTTTCAAATCACTAATACCTGTTCCATTCAGTTTTATTCCTGCTCCAGGACCTCCCATCCCTTGCATATATAATAGAGGATCTCCATTAGTACTATTGATATTAGTCATTACAGCATTAAATGTAGAACTTCTAGTATATGATATCTTGCTAAAATGAACATTAGAAGAACCTAAATCAAAACTAAAAGTATTTGATTTTCCTCCAGATGTATAGTACATAGTCATTGTCACTTCATTAGGAGCAAAGTTTATCAAGTAACCATTATTTTCTCGAACTGAAATTTTAAGTCCTTTAAAATAATTGATAAAATTACTCTCATTACTCAACTCTGCAGCTCCATTTTTATCAGTTATTTTAGTTTTAAAATAATTTTTATCTAATTGAATTCTTAACCC
>CAUQMH010000017.1:0-22302 GCA_963519075.1 uncultured Flavobacteriaceae bacterium | reverse complement strand
TTTTTCTGACAAGGTTTGATGTTTTAGGGTGAATGTTGTCAGTTTTTGTGACAAAGTTGAGGCTTTTACCCTCAAAATATAAGGATGAACCTTTGATTTTGGTTCATCCTTGTTTTGTTTTTATAATCCACTTACGGTGTAGTCTTTCGGGTAGCGGACTTTGTAGCTTACTCTTAGTTTCTTGGTTTCGGAAGGAGAGAGTTTTATGTTCCATGTGAGGAATCCTTTTTCGTCGTCCTTCGCGGCACCGCTTTTGTCCAGCACTTCTATTTTTACGGCTTCGTTGTTGCTCAGCGGGAAACGGTCTTTGACTTCCATGCTGATTTGTTCTTTCTTGTTGTTTTTGATAATTAAATCATATGTAACCACCTTTTCGCGGTAAGAAGAAAGAAATTTCTCGCCAGATTTATCTTGGACATCTTCTCTTCTGATGCTGATTTTCGGGTCGTTGCCCAGCGTGATGTTCATTTCATTGTTGGTTTGGTCTGGGCTGACGCGTGTCTCACCGATATACATGTTCTCAAAGATGACACTCGCAGGCGCAGAAACCAAATGATACTTGCTGAAATCCTTTACTTTCGCTAAAAGATAAGCTTCTCTCCTGTAATTAGGCGCAGTGAAGTATTGATAATCAGCAGGGATTTTCTGTTGATAAAGACTGATGAGGTGGTCTTCGTTATTGGACAAGATATCGTAAGGAATGTCTATATCATAGCTGGTATTTAGCTCATTTGCATTGACATTAAACCCAGCGTAGCCTACAGCTACACCTTCGACACGACCTTCTAAAGCATTGGATTGAAAATCATCATACTTTTCTGCATTTACACTTCCCATTCCTCTGATTCTTATGGCAGCAGATTTGTCGGCAATTTTTTCTTCCCTTAGGATTTCTCTTTCTTTCGGGCTTTGTGCATAGATGAACCAAGGGCTTACCGTAGGAGCATAATTGTTTCTGGAAGAATTTCCATTGATAAGGGTAAGTTTTACGCCTTTCCAGTCCAGTCCTGTATTTTGTTTTACAGTAGCCTTGAAAGTTATATCCAGCGGAGCAGAGATTTTGTCAGCTTTTATCTCGTAGTAAGGCTTCCAAGATACATTGTCTGTAAGATAGTTGATATTCAGTTTGATATTTCCAGCCGTAGGAGACATCAGTTTTAGGACAATTACGCCATCTGCAAACTCTTCTGCTTCCTTCTGTTCTTTGGTTTTTAGGCTGCTTTTCAGTCGGGAAAGTTTTTTGCTGAGGTCATCACCTTTCGTTTTGAGGGAAACGAGTTTGTTTTCCAGCTCTATTCTCTTGTTGGTATAGAACTCGGTCAGCTGCGTCAGCTGTGCGACATTGGAGGAATTGCTTCCTACCAGCACGGTTTGGTTTTTATCCAAGAGTTCCACGGCTTTCTTGTTGGCATCCAGCTCTATTCGGTTTTTAGAGATGAGGTTTTCCACGATTTTGATGCTGTCATTCACTTTTTTAATTTGTGGATTGGTGGTATCCATTTTAAAATCTGTGGAATAATCATTGGTAAACTGCGAGGAAAGAATAGAGATGTTCTTGCTGTTTACGCCGATTTGGATAGTTTTTTCGTTAATCTCCTCCGAAATATTGCCAATCACTATTTCGGAAATTCCCGAAGGAACACTGAAACTTACCGTGTTCTGCAGTTCTGCGGAGTTTCTGTACACTTTCACGGCAGTTACTTTTGCCTTGGTGTAAATGGGTTTTTGTGCGAAAAATAAATTTGCCGAAAGCAAAAATAGAAACGCAAATAAAGAATATCTTTTCATAACTAAATAAATTTGTTGATGCTAATTTAAGAAAAAAAATAATTCACAAAGTCCGTATTCTCAAATAATTTTGGGAGTTTTGGTTTTTAAAATGTATTTTTGTCCGAAATTTATACAAACATGGAATTGATACACCGCAACTTACTGATAGGAATTCATGATGCATTGGAGGAGACTTTTTTTCAGGATAAAAAATATGCTGATAAGGTTTTGGAGCGATTACTAAAAGCTCATAAAAAATGGGGAAGTGCCGACAGGCAGGTAGTTTCGGAGATATTCTATGATGTAGTCCGCTGGAAAAAACGCCTAGAATACTACATGGGCGAGGGGACAAAGCCGTCTAATATCTACAGCTTGATTTTGGCTTATCTCCTTTGGAAAAAGGTGAAATACAAGAAATTTGATGAATTTGATGGAATAAAAACAGGCGGAATTTTGTCTAAATTAGACAAAAAAACATTCCCTACCAAAGCCATAGAACACTCTGTGCCAGACTGGCTGGCAGGTTTGTTTGAGAAAGAACTGGGAGCAAAATGGGAGAAAGAAATGTCCGCTCTCAATGAGCAGGCGCCTGTGATTTTGAGGGCAAATTCACTCAAAATTTCAGCGGAAAATCTTGTGGAAATTTTAAAAGAAGAGGGCGTAAATTCCTTTGTATTAAGAGGCTACCCAGATGCTGTCCAGCTGGAAGAAAAGAAAAATGTATTTCTGACATCGGCATTTAAGGAAGGCTTTTTTGAGGTGCAAGACGCTTCATCACAAAAAATAGCTGAACTCCTAGATGTAAAAGAAGGAATGAGAGTGGTGGATGCCTGTGCAGGCGCAGGAGGGAAAACCCTTCATATCGCTGCATTGATGAAGAATAAAGGGCAGATAATAGCCTTGGACATCTACGAATGGAAACTAGCTGAGCTGAAACGAAGAGCAAAAAGAGCAGGAGCTTTCAACATAGAAACTAGATTTATAGAAGATAATAAAGTCATCAAAAGGCTTCATAACACGGCAGACAGACTTCTGATAGATGCGCCATGCTCAGGACTTGGAGTGCTGAAAAGAAATCCTGACAACAAGTGGAAAATAGATGAAGATTTCATCAACAGAATAAAAATCGAGCAGGAAAATATTCTGCAAAACTATTCTAAAATCCTGAAAAAAGGAGGAAAAATGGTTTATGCCACATGTTCCATCCTTCCATCTGAAAATGGAGAACAGGTTAGAAAATTCCTTGCTGAAAATACAGAATTTGCCCTCGTGAAGGAGGAAAATATCATGCCGAGCGATGGCTATGATGGTTTCTACATGGCGCTGATAGAGAGAAAATAAACTCCTATTCCTGCTTTGTAGAAAGCATTCTGTGGCTGAAAAATCCTAAAATACAGATAATAAGAATCATCACCCCCCAAAGCCAGCCTTTGTCCTTGAATAAAGGTTCTTTGGTGGTTTTTTCCTTTTTAGGGAGTTTTTCCTCATCGGAGAGACCTGCGTCAGACTTTGATAGTTTGAAAACCTTGTCTTCTATCAGTTTTAAATCATATTCTGGAAGCGAAGAATTTTTATTTCCATAAAATAGAAAATAGTTTTCTTCGTTTTTTGGTTTAAAATAGACAAAATATTTAGGCGAAACAGCGCTGACAGATTTTATAGTAATAGGCGCATTGTCTTGATTTTCAATGATAATTTGGAAATCCTTTGCCCATATCACATCATTATTTGAAAATGAAAAATCTAAATCCTTTGCTCCGTAGTAAATGATTTTTCCATAGTAAAAAGTTTCGTAATTTTTCACCCAGCCTTTTTCTGTTTTTATGCTGTCTGTCAGATACTTAATCTCTATAGGGCGCGAAAAAGCATCGTTTTTCTCTATATTCAAAATCAGTGAATAAACAGGGATTTTGTGAGGCAGGGAAAATGTGATGACAGAGTTTTTGTCTTTTGTGCTGTTGGTTTGTTTTATGTTATTGATTAACAGTTTATTAAATTCTATTTTCGGTGTGAATTTCTCCTGCATAGAAGCCCTTTGCAAAATAGGAGTTTCTTTACTAGGAATGAAAATTCGGTAAAATTTATAATTCGTTTTTTCAAAAGCCAATAACTGGAAATTGTAATCAGCTTTGCTGTTTTGTATGGAAAGTATTCGGTAATTTTCTAAGATAGAAAACCATTGTTTTTGGTCGTGGCTGCCTTCCAAGGTGATTTTCCAATCAAAATTTTGATTTGAAAAATGCAGGTCAATTTCCTCTATGTCCGCTGTGATGGGACTTTCCAGCGTAAAATAGTATCCATCAGCAGTTTTGGTCTGATTTAGGATTTTAAAACCTATATATTCAGTAGTTTCATTTTCAAGGGAAGCAAATTGCGTTTTGGACAGCAAATACGGAACCTCCAGCGAATCTTTTCCCAAAAGCTGATAAATCCTAATATCAGAAAAATTTTGGTTCAATTTTTCATACATCGGCAAGGGAATTTCTATTTTGTTCCACTCGGTGGCTGGATTGGGTTTTATGGCTCTTTTGAATGAAAAATCATTTTTCTGAGCAAATCCCAAAGCATAAATTCCCAAGAAAATTAGTGAAAATATGGATTTAATTTTTAGTTTCATCACCGATTTTGTCTTTAAATTTATTATACAAAAATGAAATGATAAGAAGTAGTAACCCTAAGATAATCAGTACGATAGTTTTAGAAATCGTGCTGAGATTAGAGATATCATATAGGAATAATTTAGCCAAAGTGATGCCGAACAAAACGAGGGCAGAAATTCTGAGATATTTCTTTTTCTTGTAAATCCCGAGGCTGACCAAAAGAAGCGAATAAACACTCCAAAGGATGCTTAGTCCTAGTTTAAAAATATCCTGATAATTAGCGATATCCAGCCAAGTAACTAGTTCATTACTTAAGAAATTAAGAATAGAAATATGAATCACCATTTCCAAGAAAATGTGGAACTTCACATTTTCTATATAGGATTTAGCATTTTTGAAAATTGCCCAAAGCGCAAAGCCAACCGCCGCCCAAAGTGGATATCTAATCAAAATATAGTTGATACTAACATCAAAATACTTGCTATAATGCCCATCGATATAGGAATAACGAAGGTCCCCAAGTTCTCCCAGCCCGTAAGTCTGAGCAGCAAACAAAACTAAAAGCCCAATAACAATGGATGAAACGCCTAAAATTTTGTTCTTGAATTTATAGAAATTGAGTAGAGCCATTCCTCCAAAGAATACAAGCGAGTAAACGAGAAGGTATATGTTTCTAAAAATGCCGATATCATTGTTGTAGTCATTGTATTCATCTCCTTTTTCACGGACAAGAACAGACGAACTTTCGTACCAATAATCAAAAAAGTATCCAATCTCATTTCTAAAAGTAAGATACGCTGTCAATACTAATAAAGCAGGTAGATAGAAAGACTTTATAGTATTAAAAGGACTAAATTTTTCAATTTCTGGATCAGGGTGTTTTCTTGAAAGATAAACTGCAAAACCGTATCCCAAAACCGCAAAAATACCTGTTAGGAAGTTGATATTCCAGAAAGCATGAATATCTAAATTAACAGCATAATGATAATTAGACCAATCTTCCAGAAAACTTAGAAAAGCAAGTCCAAGTATAGGAAGAGATATTTTTTCGTAAATGGATATTTTTTTTGTTTTTCCAAGCCAAAATAAAATAGTCCCTTGGGCTGTCCACATAAGCGTTACCCAGTTTCCGTCCAGCTGAATTGGTATCGCAATTGTGATGAAAGTGAAAACCATTGCTAATGTGGAGTAGAATAATGTGGAATCTGCAAGTTTTTTCGATTTAATAAAGAATAAAACAGCAAAATGAATAACAGCATTGAACAATGTAAATAGCCCTAAATAGGAATCTAATACATTATGCCCATTAAAAATACCAAATCCAAACCCAAAGTAAATAAATGAATTCAGTAGAATAAGGATAATATTGACTTTATCTAGTTTTTCTTTTGAAATGATGTTGTTAAATAAAGAAACTGCATAGAAAACCAAGAAAAATGCCGTAGCAAAGCCTAATCCCAGCGCTTCATATCCTTGTAGGTTTGAATCAAAAGATTTATCCGCGAACCAAGAGCCATATATCATCCAAGTGAAAAAGAAAGCGCTGTAATGTAATGATTTCCAGTCTTTTTTTATAGAAATAAATAAAATTCCAAGGTTGATTATGAGCATATAGCTGAACAAAATATCCACTCTTCCAGAGCCTGATGAAAGAAGGAATGGGACAGCATAAGCACCTATAAGCCCAATGTGGGCAATCACCACACGGTTGTATTTTATCGCAGTAAATACGGTAAAAGCTGTGAATATCAGCATCATTACAAAAGCTAAAGCCTGCGGAATGAGGTCATAAAAACTATACGCAAAATAGGTAATAAAATAGAAAATAGAGATGGCTCCACTCACCAAAACTGCGCTGTATCCCTCAAATTTCGGTTTTAGTTTGATTCCAAAACCAAGCAGTCCGATTCCCACCAGATATCCAAGTATAATTCGTGTAAGAGGGCTGATAAGCTCATTTTCAATGGAATATTTAGCACCGATGGCTACACCGATTACCACAATGAGAATCCCGATTTTGTTAATCCAGCTTTCTCCTATAATCTTCTCTAAATCAGATGGTTGTTTAGGAAGGCTTATTTTAGGAGCGGAAACTTGTGGCTTAGGAGCGGTAGGCGCTGTTATGACTGGTTTTTCAGTTGGCTTTTCAGCCGAGGTTTCTATTGGCCTTTCAACAGGTTTTTCAGCAGAAGTTTTTACTGTATTTGCAGTAGATACAGAAGAGAAATTGCTTTGTCTTTTTAGTTCAGCCAATTCATTTTCCAGCTGTTTTATTTCCTTATAAAAAACAGACTGTCTATATAGCAGATTCCCTATCCTTTGTTCTAGTTCGATTATCTTTTGTGGATCCATCTTTTGATAATTTAGACAAATTTACAATTTTATTGTCTAAATTTATGCAGAAAGTTTTTGTGAAATCTATTTTTCATGTTAAAGAAAATTATTATATTTGCCGACTAAACTTAGATGGTAAAATGAGTACAATATTTATACTACTGATGGTGGCTACCATCATTGCATGTATTTTGTTAGCTATTATTATTTTAGCTCAGAATCCTAAAGGAGGAGGGCTTTCAGGAACTTTCGGAGGAGCATCTTCTGCATCTTTTGGGATACAGAGAACTAATGATTTTATGGAGAAAGCTACATGGACACTTGGTGGTGTCGTGGTAGGGCTTATTTTTCTAAGTGTGGTGCTTACAGCGAAGCCTTCTGCGGTGGTAGTGCCAAGTGCTAAGCCTCAGACTACTGCACCAAACAATGCGGCAAAGGCACCAGCGAAAGCTGATGAAGCTGCAAAAACAAAATAAATTTGGGTTAATAATTATATAAATATCGGTTTAAAGCGAATTTCTTTAAACCGATTTCTAATTTTAAGAAATTTAATTACTTAGTAAAAAAGATAAAAATAATTGATTATGAAAAAAGCAGGAATTTTATTATCATTTTTGGTGGGAATGAATTTTGTTTCGGCTCAGGAAAAACCTGTGTCAGAGACACAAGCAGACCTTTCTATTGTAAACAAAATAACCTATAATCCTTACAGAAAAGGAGCAATATTTTTGTATTGGGGCTGGAATAGAGCTATTTATAGTAATTCAGATGTTCATTTCAGAGGGAATGGCTATGATTTTACGCTTCATAATATGATAGCTAAGGATAGACCGACAGACTTTAGTTTTGATGATTATCTTAATCCGCTTCGTGTTACGATTCCTCAGACTAATGCTAGAATAGGGTATTTTATTAAGGATAATTTGGCTCTTGTTTTGGCGTTAGACCATATGAAATATGTGATGAAACAAGACCAAACGACAGATTTCACTGGGAAAATTTCTGACCCTCACTATGCAGCGATGGTTAGAGATGGAAAAGTGGATTTGACGGATGGAGAATTCCTTACATTTGAGCATACGGATGGGCTTAACTATGTAAACATCGGAGCTGAGAAGTATAATAAAATCTATCAAGGGAATAATTTTAATATTACTTGGTCTTACGGTGGAGGTTTAGGAGTTTTGTATCCAAAATCTAATGTTAAGCTTTTTGGAAATGAGAGAAGCGACCGTTTCCATGTGGCAGGATTTGGACTAGATGCTAGAGCGAGTTTGAATTTTGTTTTCTGGAAACATCTAATGGCAAGAGTAGAAGCGAAATACGGCTATATCAACATGCCTGATGTGAAGACAACGCTGAACGACAGACCAGACAAAGCGCAACAAGATTTTGTTTTTGGACAAGTGAATTTCGGAGTTGGATATATTTTCCAAACAAGAAAAAGCAAATAAAAATTGACAGCCATGAGTGTTTAGACTTGTGGCTGTTTTTTTATCTTATAATTTCTTAAAGTCCTAAAATCAGTTTTGCAATCGTGAAATAAACCATCACGCCAAGAATATCGTTGGAAGTGGTGATGAATGGGCCTGTAGCGATAGCTGGGTCTATTTTGTTTTTGTTGAGGAATATAGGGACAATGGTGCCTATCATCGCTGCGATGATGATGACAGAAAGTAGGGCTACCGAAATCGTAATGGAAATCATCATATCATGATGATTGACAAATAGATTGAATCCCAAAATAATCAGTGATAAAATCAATCCTGAAGCCACAGCTACGCTCACTTCTTTCATTAGGGTTTTTAGGGTATTTTGTCCCAAAGTATTGTTGGCAAGCCCCTGAACGATAATCGCTGAAGCCTGTACGCCGATGTTTCCGGCGGTAGCTGCTATCAGCGGAACGAAGAACATCAAGGCAGGAACATGGCTCATCGCTTCTTCGTTTCCTTGTAAAACTCGCGAACCTATCAGACCGCCCACCATTCCGATGAACAGCCACGGAAGACGGGCTTTGGTGATGTTTAGAATAGTATCTGTAGAGTCAATATCCGTAGCAATCCCTGATGCCAGCTGGTAGTCTTTATCCGTTTCTTCTTTGATAAAGTCCATGACATCATCTATGGTAATTCTCCCTACCAGTTTTCCCAAAGCATCTATTACAGGTACTTCAAAAAGGTCGTATTTCTGCATGTATCGCGCCACATCTTCGGCAGGTTCATTGTCTTGTACACATCTTATTTTAGAATTATAAACATCCAAAACTTTGGAAGAAGTGCTGGTGGTAAGCAGTTTTTTTAGACTGAGGGTGCCGAGGAGTTTGTCCTGTTCATCCACCACATAGATAGAGTAGACTTCATCCATGTCTTCGGCTTGTTTGCGCATTTCCCTTACTGCGGCGATGATGGATAGGTTGTGGTCTACTTTTACCAGCTCAGTAGCCATGAGGCTTCCCGCCACATGGTCGTCATATCGGAGGAGTTCTACGATGCTCTGTGCCAGTTCGTTATCATCAATATGTTGGATAATTTCATTTTGCTGGTGTTCAGGAAGTTCAGCTATGATATCGGCAGCATCATCAGAATTTATCTCACCAATGATTTCTTCTGCGATTTCTTTGGTGGAGAAGTTTTTTAGGAATTCTTTTCGGTCTTCTTCATCGATGTACAAAAGCATTTCCGCAGAAACATCATTGTCCATCAGTTCGTAGAGAAACACTTTTTGAGAATCATCTAAAATCCCAAACAAATTAGCAATATCCACCGCCTCCATCTCCGAAATAATTTCCGAAATGGCTTTTGCATTTTTCTCTTCAATGTACGAAAGCAGCGGCTGGTAGATGTTTTCTTCTTTTGGCATGGGTTATTTTAGATTTTCTTTCCACTCATTGGTAAATGAGATGAAGTCTTGTACTGATAGTTCTTCTGCCCGCAAATTTAAGAAATTATGACCAGAAAGTTCCTCAGGAATGTTTAAAACTTTTAGTGCATTGTTGAGTTTTTTTCTTCTTTGGTTAAAACCAGCTTTTACGATATTTTTGAATAAAGTCTCATTTCCAGCAAGTCCTTCTTTGGGATTTCTAAGCAATGAAATTACGCCAGATTTCACTTTTGGTGGTGGATTGAAAACATTTTCATGAACCGTGAAAAGATATTTGACATCATAATAAGCCTGAACCATCACGGACAAAATTCCATAATCTTTCGTTCTGGGAACGGCTGCTGTTCGTTCGGCCACTTCTTTTTGGAACATTCCCGCCATTTCTGGTATCTGCTGATAGTTTTCTATAATGTGAAATAAAATCTGCGAAGAAATATTGTATGGGAAATTCCCTATCACAGCTGTCTGCTCATTTGGAAAGATTTTAGAAAAATTTGTTTTCAGGAAATCTCCCACGAAATGGTTTTCTTTTAGTTGAGGATAATGTTCTTTGAGGTAAGCGATAGACTCTGTATCTATCTCTGCCACAAAGGTTTCGGTTTCTTTTTCTAAAAGATATTTGGTGAGGACACCCATCCCTGGGCCTACTTCTAGGACTTTGTCATACCCGCTGAAATGGAGGCTGTTTGCGATTTTTTTTGCGATATTTTCATCGGTTAGGAAATGCTGCCCGAGGTGTTTTTTGGCCTTTACACTCATTAAATTCTAAATTTTTCGGCAAAGTTAAGGCTTTTTGAAACAAAATTTATGATTTAATTAACATCAATTTTTTCGTATTCCTACTTTGATTTAGCGAGATTTTTTCTATTTTAGCCGAAAAATTTATCAAATGGCACATTCAATAGATGATTTTAATAGAAGAAGGCTGCGTTCAAGTAATATTACTGTGGTTATCAGTATCTCATTGGTTCTTTTTTTGGTTGGACTTTTTGGGTTGATTTTGATAAATGCGCAGAAATATTCTGACTATATCAAGGAGCAGTTGGTCGTTGCAGTGTATTTTGATGAATATCTGGATCCTAAGGATTCTGCAAAAGCAGGTGAATATCAGCAGGAAACCTATAAATTGATTTCTGAGCAGAAATATGTAAAAAAGACAAAATTCATTACCAAAGAAGAAGCAAAAATAATAGCTAAAAAACAGTTGGGAATAGACACAGAGGGACTTTTCGAAGAAAATATTTTTCCTCCATCGGTAGAAGTTACCCTAAAGCCAGCCTATGTAGCTCCTGATACTATCAATGCAGTAATAAACCATTTACAAGGAATAAAAGGAGTAAGCGAGGTGAAAAATGACACCAAAATGACACAGGAAGTCTATTATAATTTGGATAGAATTTTGCTGTGGATTATAGGATTTACCGTATTATTTTTGATAATAGCTATCGTGCTTATAAACAGTTCTATTCGTCTTAAAATTTTCTCTAAAAGATTTATTATCAAGACAATGCAGCTAGTAGGAGCGAGAAGAAGATTTATCTTGAAACCATTTATAAAAGAAGCAGTTATTTTAGGCTCTATAGGTGCGTTTATTGGACTTGTTTTCCTTTTCTCAGCATGGTATTATTTTACAAATCAGATTGGTTCTGAGTTTGTTCCAGATACTAATAAATTCATATGGCTGATATTGGGCGTGGTAGTCGTTGGAATCGGTATTACAGTTTTCAGTACAGTGTTTGCGACATGGAGATTTTTGAAAACAAAAACAGATGATTTATATTATTCTTAAAAGAGAAATAGCAGAATGAAAACCAAAAATAAAAATATAGAAACATCATCTAAAGAAAATACATTTTATTTTAGTAGAAATAATTTTAAATTGATGCTGATAGGTTTGGGGCTTATTGCTTTTGGATTTATCCTAATGATGGGCTATGGAGCGAATACCAAGCCTGATGGCTCTTTTGACCCAAACTACTGGAATGATGATATTTTTTCTGTGGTAAGAATCAGAATAGCGCCTTTACTAGTGATTGTTGGTTTTGTGGTGCAGGTGGTTGCTATACTAAAAAGAAATAAATAATGGATATAGTAAAAGCTATTATTGTTGCAATCGTAGAGGGGCTTACGGAGTATCTTCCGATTTCTTCTACCGCTCATATGGGATTTACAGCGGCTCTGCTTGGAATGGAAGAAACTGAATATCTGAAGATGTTTCAGGTGTCCATTCAGTTTGGGGCGATTCTTTCCATTGTAGTTTTGTATTGGAAAAAGTTTTTTGACTTTTCTAATTTTAATTTTTATATCAAACTGGCTTGTGCCGTTGTTCCTGCCTTGGTTTTAGGAAAATTATTTGATGATAAAATAGAAGCAGTACTTGGTAATCAGATAGTTATCTCTTGTGTTTTGGTTTTAGGAGGAGTGGTTCTACTCTTTGTAGATAAATGGTTTGATAACAAGGAAAAAATTGATGATGAGAAAGGTATATCTATTAAAAAAGCTGTAACCATTGGCTTTTGGCAGTGTTTAGCTATGATGCCTGGGACATCTCGTTCTGCGGCTTCTATCATTGGGGGAATGAGCCAAGGGCTTAGCAGAAAGGCATCGGCGGAATTTTCTTTCTTTTTAGCTGTTCCTACGATGATGGCAGTTACGCTTTATTCTGTATTTATCAAGACTTGGGGAGAGGGAACACCTAACGCCCAAAAAGGATACGAGATGATTTTGGCTTCTACAGAAAATATTTTGGTTTTCATTATCGGAAATATTGTGGCTTTCATCGTGGCAATGATAGCGGTAAAGACTTTTATCAATGTTCTTGCGAAATATGGCTTTAAGTTTTGGGGCTGGTATAGAATCATTGTCGGAATAGTTTTATTGATTTATTTTTATTTAAACAAATAATAAATGACTGCGGAGCAAATTCTTGAAGGTCAGGTTTTTCTGGTTGATAAGCCCTTGGATTGGACTTCGTTTCAAGCGGTCAATAAAATGAAATTTAAACTGAAAAAAGAGTTTAAATTTAAGAAAATAAAAGTAGGGCATGCAGGAACCCTTGACCCTAAAGCTACGGGGCTTCTCGTGGTATGCACAGGCAGGGCAACCAAAAAAATATCCGAAATTCAAGATGCACCGAAAGAATACTGGACGGAAATAAAAATAGGTGTGCAGACAGAATCCTACGACACCGAAAAACCAGAAATTTTCCCTACGGATATCAGCCACATCACAGAGGATTTTGTGACAGAAGTTTTACAAAAATTTTGGGGTGAAATCATTCAGAAACCGCCCATTTTTTCAGCGATAAAGGTAGATGGTGAGAGGGCTTATGACTTGGCAAGAACAGGGGCTTCCGTAGAGATGAAATCCAGAAAAACTACAATTCATTATATTAAAGACATTCAGATAGAATTTCCATATGTCCGTTTTTTAGTGCGCTGTTCTAAGGGAACTTATATTCGCTCTCTGGCTCATGATATAGGGCAGGAGCTGGGCGTAGGCGCCTATCTTACTCAGCTCAGAAGGACTAAAATAGGAGAGTACAGCGTAGAGGAGGCTTCTGGCAAATTTTTGAGTAATGAATTTTTATTTTCGGAAATTTAGATTATATTTGTATCCGTTATCAAATAATGATGATAAAAACTGCAAAACATATTAAAACTTTTTTTGCTTCGGTGCTGCTACTCATCTTCGTGATGAATGTATCAGGCTTGTTTGTGCGTTTGCATCATCAGGAAACTCATCAAAAAACAGAAAAAATAGCAGAATGCAGCGATAAAGTCTGCTATCACAAAGCGCATTTACAGACCAAAAGCGACTGTGATTGTGGGTTTTTATGCACATTGAATTATTTCTATATTCTTCCAGAAAAACCACTCACAGAGATTCATGTAAATGAATATTTCTCATATTTTTCATCGTATAAAATTTTCGTATCAGAGAGGATAATTCTTCTGTGGCAATCCCGCGCTCCTCCTGTACTTTCTTAGTTTTGTTTGAATGTTTATTGATTTGATGAAAGTCAATATTGTGGTTGATTTTACTTAAAAACCAAGACATTCCCTTTTTCAAACAAAATATTTTTCGGTTTTAAAAAAATCATCCATTTCATTTTTGTATTAAATCATTTTATATGACTCAAAAATTGGTATTTGGGATTATTTTCTGTGGATTTCATATGCTTTTTTCACAGGAAGTAACGCCCAAAAACATTGACACACTTACAATTGTAAATAAAAACATATCGGCCGATAATCTTGTAAAATTTTCTAAAGAAAATCTTTCAGAAAATATAGGTCAAAATCTTTCAGAAGTGCTGTCTAAAGCGGCTGGAATTACCCTTCGGCAGGCAGGAGCCACAGTCGCAAAACCTGTGATAGAGGGCTTGGGAAACACGAGGATTTTAATTCTAAATAATGGCGTAAAGCTGGAAAGCCAAGACTGGTCTGATGACCACGCACCAGAAATCGGTATGGGGATTCCGCAGAATATCAGCATAATAAAAGGCGCTCAGAGCGTGAGGTATGGTGCTGGTGCGCTTGGGGGAGTGGTTCTGCTGTCTCCTAAAAATCTTAATTATAGCGAAAAAATGGCTGGTGCAGTGATACTTTCTGGAAATTCTAATTCTGGGAAAGTCTCTGGCGGAGGCTATATAGAAGGAGCGTTGGGTAAAAACTGGGCTTGGAGAGCTCAGATAAATGGGCAGTATGCAGGAGATTATAAGACTCAAAATTATTATGTCAATAATACAGGAATTCGCGAATTGAATTATTCTGCCGAGCTGGAATACCGCAAGAATGAATTTAAATCTAATTTGTATTTTAGTGCATATAACTCAGAATTAGGGATTTTCTATGGGGCGGCATCCAGCAATATAGATGATTTTGAAAGCAGGCTGAAGCTTGGCAGACCTATTACGACATATGGTTTTTCCTATGATATTACAGCTCCAAAGCATAATGTGGCTCATTATTTCCTGAAAAGCGAAACCGAATTTAGACTTAGTCCGAATAATCATTTTGATTTGGTTTATGCATATCAAAATAATCACCGAAAAGAATTTGATGTCAGAAGGTTAGACAGAACTACGATTCCAACGCAGGATACCAAACTTGATTCTCATTTTGTGGAAACGATTTGGAAAAACACGTATTTTAGAGGATTGGAAACTCAGTTTGGGGTAAGCTATTTGAGAAAAGAAAATTTCAATGTGCCGGGGACAGGCGTAGTTCCTACGATTCCGAATTTTGTTTTGAATAATTACGCAGGATTTTTCATTTCTGAATTTAAACGAGGAAAATGGCTGGCAGAGCTGGGAGCGCGTTTTGATTTTAGAACGATAAATTCTTTGGGTTACGATATGTTTGGTCAGCTCTATGGCGGAAAGAGAGATTTTTCAAGTTTTTCGTACAGCGGGGGAGTTCATTATCAAATTATTGACCATCTGGAATATGTGGCTCATGCGGGATATGCGTGGCGTGCGCCAGAGCCTTATGAGCTGTATATCAATGGAAAACAGCATGGAATTCCGATTTATTATGTAGGTGATAAAAATCTAAATGCAGAAAAAGGGCTGAAAATTGTCAATAAATTGTCTTACAAGAAAAATAGATTTTTCGCAGAAATGTCTGCGTTTGTACAGCCGATTAACAATTTTATTTACAGCATTCCTACGCATCAGTATAGAGTGTTGTTTTCTGGGCCAGCGGCGCTATTTAAGTTTGTGCAGAGCGATGCCCTTTTCCGTGGGGGAGATTTGGCAGTGGGAATTCCTATTTCTAAAAATTTAGAATATCATTCCAATCTTTCTTTGGTCTATGCAGATGACCAGCATACAAAGGCATATCTTCCACAGATACCGCCATTACAGCTTTCGCAGAGTTTAAAATGGAATATTCCGACTTCTGTTTTCAAGAATTTTTATGCGAAAGTGGAACACCAGTATTTCGCGAAGCAGAGAAGGTTTAATCCTGATTTTGACCTCGTGGTGGATTCTCCCGATGCCTACCATTTATTGGGTCTGAAAATAGGTGCAGAGCTGGAATACAGCAATAAGAGAAGTGTGAAATTCTTTTTGGGCGTGGAAAATCTTACCAATGCACTTTATAAAAATTATACCGATAGACTGCGGTATTTTATTCATGGAAAAGGGATTGATATTCAGTTCAAAACACAATTTAATTTTTAATAATCATTAATTCTAATAAATTTTAACATTATGAAAAATAAGTTTTCACTAAACAAAATTTTGACAATGCTAATGCTGTTTTTAGCAGTTTTCAGTATTTCTTCTTGTAGCAGAGATGGCGACAGCCCTCAGGCACCAACGGACGAAACCAAGGACAGAGGACACGAAATGCCTGATAGAGTGGAGTTTATATTTAAAAATACAGCGACCTCTCAAGAGCAAAAAAGAATGGCGTTGCTAACCAAAGATGGATTGAAATTTGACAATACAGAAGCCGTAGAATGGAAAGAAGGAAACAGCTATCTCCTTGAAATAGTGTATTATAACAATGGAAGGAGACTTAATAGTGAATTCGTTTCACAGGAAATGGCGCCTATTCATCAGCATTTCTTTCAGCTAAATAAAAACGGAACGCTGGTAGAGGAGGCAGAAATGGACAGATTGGTAAGTTATGAATATCAGGATACAGACCCTGAAAATGGAGTTTTTGGAGAGAGTGGAGTGAGCCTGCGTCGTCGTTCGTGGGATACTCAGAACCCTACAGAAGTAGACCCTATTGGGCTGAAAGGAATTTTCACGATAAAAACAACTGGTTTGGGAACTCAGAGTTTTGATTTAAGGATAAGATTGGCTCATTTCTTAGTTAAAAATAAACTAGAACCTAAGACAGGAAGAGCCAGAAAATACAATGCGTTGCATTATAGTGGTTCATTTGTTTTAGATACAGATATGAAAGTCCCAGTGAAAATAGTTCAATAATATTTTAGAATAATTTAATAAAGTAAACAAATAAAAATTTAATAATATGAAAAGTTTTTTAAAATCAATCAAAGTTGTATTAGCAGTAGTGTTTTTTGTTTTTTCACTTTTGGCTTGTCGAAGTCAAGACAATGATGATATAGTCTTACCAAAGCCAAAACCAGAGCAGTCCAGCACGGAACTGAAATGGAGTAAGGTGGAATTTCGTTTTACAGAAGGGCATTCTCACGGGTATTTTCATGGTTCGCCAGAATATCCAGGTGTGAAATATCTGAAATCTGTACAAAAATTCTTTTTTGAGAATAAAAACGGTCAGATAGTTCCATCGGCTGATAATCCTGCTGCCCTTAGTGTAATGTCTGCTGATGGAGGGCTGTCTCTCTATGGATTGGAGATTTTCTATTACAATGAAAAAGGCGAGCGAATCAACAGTGTTTTGGCATCTGATGAGGCAGCAAAGCAATATCAGCACTTCTTTTTAATGGAAAATATAGTAGCTATAAGTGGCGGGACAGTAGTTCCAAATAAGGAAATCATGACTTATAAATACCGTGATACTAATCCTGAGAACAAATATATCTATAAAAGCTTTGGAGGCCAGCGTGATGCCAAAATAAGACCAGAAAAAATAGGACTGAAAGGATTTTTCGATGTGAAAAAACCATACCTGAATTTTGATTTGAGAATTGTTTTGGCTCAGTTCAGCCAAAAACCAGATAATTTGGAGTATGATAAACTTTCTTCGGCTTCTTTTGATAAAAAATTGGATATTAAAATCCCTGTTCATATTTATACAGATAGAATTAACGAAGACAGCTTAATTGAAGATGCTATGAGGGAATTTGGAGTTACAGAAGCTGAAATAAAAGCAGATATAAATGCAAAATTGAATTCAAAAGTTAATTCTGAAAGTAGTGGAGTTTTCCTCTAAAAAAAATAAAAATCTCTTTCAATTTGAAAGAGATTTTTTTATTGAAATTTATTTTTCTTGTTCCAGATTTTTCTGCCATAGCCAAGTGGTTCTCAGCGCTTCTTCCAATGGAGTTTCCGCCTTCCAGCCAAGTTCTTTTTCGGCTTTGGAAGCATCTGCATAGGCGATGGTAATGTCACCTGCTCTTCTGTCGCAGATTTGGTAAGGGATTTCTAGATTATTTGCTTTTTCAAAAGCCTTTACGATTTCAAGGACAGAAGACCCTTTCCCTGTTCCCAGATTGAAAATATCAACCAAAGTTTCTGATTTTTCTGAGGTTAGTTTCTGCAGGGCTTTCACATGAGCTTTGGCTAAATCCATCACATAGATGTAATCACGGATGGCAGTGCCGTCAGGAGTAGGGTAGTCATCTCCCCAGATGTTTAGTTTTTCTCGTATTCCTGCTGCGGTTTGGGTTACATACGGAACGAGATTGTTAGGAATTCCGAGAGGAAGTTCGCCTATTTTAGCTGAAGGATGCGCGCCAATAGGATTAAAATATCTTAATAACGATACTTTCTTTTGGTGGGCAGTAGCAAAATCTTTCAAAATCTCTTCTGCCATCTGTTTGGTTCGTCCATAGGCGGATTCAGCAGGCTTTATAGGTGCTTCTTCGTTTATCGGCATCTGGTCAGCCTGTCCATAAACGGTGCAGGAAGAACTAAAAATAAAATTAGAAATATTTCTTTCTTTGAATTCCTGCAAAAGATTGATAAGAGAAAACATATTGTTTTCGTAGTAGTCAATAGGCTTTACTTGGCTTTCTCCTACAGCTTTGAAAGCAGCAAAATGAATACAGCCATCTATTTTATGAGCATCTAGAACTTGTGCTATTTGGCTTCGGTTTTTTAAATCAAAAGGATAGAAAGCGGGAGTTTTTCCAGTGATTTGCTCTATTCCAGCTAGTATTTTTTTGTCCGTGTTAGAGAGGTTATCTATGATAACCACATCAAAACCATTTTCTAGAAGCTCCACCACGGTGTGCGAACCGATGTAGCCTAGACCGCCCGTAACTAGTATTGTCATACTCTTAATTATGTTTTGAAATTCCTTTTTTGTATAAGTCTATCAAGAATTTTTTCTTTTCGTTCATCTTCATTTTAGGATTGATAATGGAGATAAATACCACATTGTTTTCCTTTACGCCAGAAAGTATGATTTGATTGATTTTTTGAGATTCATAATCAAGTTCGATACTCCACAAAACATAGCCTTCGGATAGTTTTTTGCTGATTTCGGTAACTTTAGCATTGATGGTGTTTCCTTTCCAAAAATCAAAATCCCATTTATAAAAAGCCTCTAACAATTCAGTTTGAGAAAGTCCTTCCTTGTAGAATTCCATATTCTGAGAAGGGCGAACGGAAACTTGTATGTTTGAATTTTGCTTGTCATGGAATAAAAACGCGCCTGAATTTTCGTCCGTTCTTATGTATTTTACAGATTCGGGAAACTGAACTAAATAGTCATTATTGATTGAAAATTTATTCCCCTCTTGTGCCCATGCAAAAGAATTTAAAAATAGCAGTAAAAACAAAAATACTCTCATAGTTATGGTGTTTAAAAATTTATTTATTCATGAATTCCAGAACATTTTCTGTAATGTATTTCAGCTGCTCTTCATCCAGCTCTGTGTGCATCGGCAGGGAAATTACTTGGTCTAGAAGCTTGTCAGTGTTTTTAAAATCAGCATCATTACTTGCTTGGAAGTATGCTTTTTGCTTTCTGAGAGCCACAGGATAATAAATCATTGCAGGGATTTCCTTTGACGCAAGAAACTCTTGTAGTTCGTTTCTTTTTCCATTTAAAACTCTCAGTGTGTACTGATGAAAAACATGAGTAGAATTTTCTTCTCTTTTTGGGATAAGTAGATGCGGATGCCCAGCAAAAGCTTCATCGTAGAAGTTTGCAGCTTTTCTTCTTGCTTCGTTATAGGTTTCTAAATGAGGTAGTTTTCTTCTCAAAATAGCCGCCTGTACGCTGTCCAATCGAGAGTTTACGCCCACTTCATCGTGATAGTATCTTTTGTACATTCCGTGATTTACGATTCCTCTCATTTTATAGGCCAAAGCATCATCATTGGTAAAAATAGCTCCGCCATCTCCATAACAGCCTAAATTTTTAGAAGGGAAAAACGATGTAGTTCCTATGGTTCCTATCGTTCCTGCCTTTTTCTGAGTTCCATCAGAGAAAATAAAATCAGCACCGATGGCTTGTGCATTATCTTCGATTACGAAAAGATTATGCTCTTTTGCGATTTTCAAAATAGCCTCCATATTCGCGCACTGCCCGAAAAGATGCACTGGCATGATAGCCTTAGTTTTAGGTGTAATGGCTTTTTTAAGCTGTTCAATATCAATGGTGAAATTGTCATAATCTACATCCACCAAAACAGCTTTTAGTTTTAATAAATGGATAACTTCCACCGTAGCCGCAAAGGTAAAATCTGCCGTAATCACTTCATCGCCTTCTTGTAAATCAAGCGCCATTAGGGCAATTTGTAGAGCGTCCGTGCCGTTTGCGCAAGGAATCACATTTTTAACGCCTAAATATTCTTCTAATTCAGCTTGGAAAGACTGAACTTCAGGACCATTGATAAAGGCCGCCGACTCGAAAACATTCAGCACCGCGTTATCTACTTCGTTTTTTATTTTGAAATATTGACTTTGTAAATCAACCATCTGGATTTTTCTCATAACCAAAATTTTTTGTAAAAATACAATTTCTAAACTATTTATAGAAGGAAATTTGCAAAAGATGTTAAATGTCATTAAAAAAAATTCTTTGGCATAAATATAAAGTCGTACCTTTATCAAAGAAAAAAAGGAAGTTTAATCTTAAATGTAAATTATTATGAAACACAGAGTTCCAGTATCTCAGATTATGACAAAGGATGTAGTTAAGCTTACTACAAAAAACACATTGTTTGATGCAGAAAAACTTTTCAAAGAGCATAACATCAGACACTTACCTGTTGTGAGCGGAAACCAGCTGATAGGTATTTTGAGTTATTCGGATTTGTTGAGAATTAGTTTTTCAGAATTGTCGGATAATGAGGAAAAAGTAGACACAACAGTGTATAACGCATACACTATAGAGCAGGTGATGGCGAAAAATCCAGTAGGTGTGTCACCAGACCAAACAGTGAGAGATGTAACCGAAATTTTGGCAAAACAAAGTTTCCACTCTCTACCAGTAGTAGAAAATGGTGAACTGAAAGGTGTAATCACTACAACAGATTTATTGAAATACTTCTTAGAACAATACTAAAAAGTCTTTTACAATAAAAAATGAAACATCTTACTTTTTTGAGTAAGATGTTTTTTATATTTAAATTTAATTTAATTTAATTTAATTCTAAAGTTTAAAACTTGATATTCACACCGATAGTCTGATATCCATACAGAGAACCAGCCGACCACTGTAAATCATATTTTCGCTTCTTTTCTGCTACAGGAGAATTATTTACTTTCGTTATTCTCGCTTTGGCAATATTTTTTCCGATAAGGTAGCCGAGGAAAATAGCGATAGGATAGTCTGATACCCAGTGAACCTTACTCTGAAGCATTTCAAAAGACATCAACCCTAAAAGAGTGTATCCCACAGGTTTTAGCCATTTTTTGTCTGGGTAATTTTCCGTAAGCACCGTGAGGGCTGCCATTGCAGTGGTAAGGTGTCCAGAGGGCATGGCATCATATTTAGAAGTCTCTCTCTGATATGCTGCAAAACTCGGTGCGAAAGTCCAGTGGCTGTGCCATCCGTTTCGTTCAGCAGTGATAAACGGGCTTTCTCTTCCCGTGATACGCTTAATAGATTGAGCAAAAACTCCTGACAGCGCAAGGCTTTCTATGAGCTGCATAGAGGTGCTGATTGCCCGATAATCATTTTTAAATAAACCATAGGTTGCAAGTCCTCCACTGATGAGAATTACCGTAGTTCCATTACCGATAAAATACAGCGCAGAGTTCACATCCGCAGGGATTATTTTCAGAAATCCAAGTTTGCGGTAGGTATGGGCTTCATTCATGCCGAGAGTTTCGCCAAGATTTCGGCTTTCTCTAATGACCCAAGGGTCAGCAGGAATGAGAGCAGCGGTGCTTCCCAAAGCGGCAAGTCCGTATGGATAGTATTTTTTTGAAACTATATCTGTGGCTGTTCCTGCGATGTTTTTGGGCATTTTATTGACAACATCCCAGATTTTTGGCTTTTGATAGATAAAAGTCTCGTTTTCAGATATTTTTACTTCTTGAATTTTTATATTCTGAGTTTGTATGCTGTCCAAAGGAGTTTCCACAGTCAGACTATCATTAGTCTGAGCCATGAAAAAAGAACTTAGAAATAAGCTGGCAAAAATTGTAATCTTCATTATTAAACTATTAGTAAACTACGCCCAAGAAAGGGTCTTTTTTTTCTTTTTTAGGTTTGTTCCATTTGTATTTATGCGTCCAGTATGCTAGTTTCATGGAGAGAATCCCCAGTCCAGCACTGAATAGGACATCGCTCACATAGTGTCTGTTGTTCGCTATTCTCATGATTCCCACCACACCAGCCGAACCATAGGCAGCATAAGGCACCCAAGGGTGTTCGTCCTTGTATTCCATGGCAAGGATAGTAGCCCCGCTAAAAGCGTACGCGGTATGCCCAGAAGGGAAGGACATACGGGCTCCGTTGGGTCTTTCATTGTTGATTAATGTTTTCATTAAATGTGCCAGTCCCAAAGTTATGATGTGTCCTTTGGCATGTATGGCTATACGGTTTTTCCAGTCTGTTTTGGGTTTCATTCCCATCAACTCAAAGCCATAGAC
>CAUQMH010000016.1:0-23082 GCA_963519075.1 uncultured Flavobacteriaceae bacterium | reverse complement strand
AAAAACATTATAAAATGAATATACAAGAACAAAATGTCCCCCAGTCCTACCGAGATTTATTGGCTACTATTCCTGAAAAATCCAACTTTTTCTACGAATATGCACGCCGTAAGAAACCCACTCTTCCTAAAAGAGTTTATGTAATACAAGGTCTTTTCTCTCTTACCCGTGAAACTGATGATAATGGTGAAAAGCTGATTCCTACTTATCAACTACTTGCACAAAAAGACTTTTTCTACAAATCAATAGAAGGTAATAGTATAGACAAACTTCCTTCAGTTGAAGTTCTAAAAACAGCTTTTGCCTTTGGTGTTTCCGACGGAGGTATACTTTTCTTTCACCCCGAAAATCATAGTGTGTGGGTAATATATGATGACCTTTATACCGAATTAGTAGCTGATACCTTTGATGAATTTCTTGAAAAAGCAACTTTCCAAAGACAGTGGGATTTTAAATAAAAATATAACATACATTTAAATAATTTTATATATGCAAAAAGTTCCTACCTACTTAAGTGAAAACGCTTGTAATGTAAAATCAGGCGATTATCTCTCAGTAGATATCCAATCCAAAAATGGAAATTCACTCTTTGAGGTGTATTATTATGGTGATTTATTTGAAGCAAAGGGAGAAAAACTGCCTTTTATTGTAAATTATTATACTGATGAAGTAGAAATTCCTTGTAAAATAGTAGCCAAAGATATAGAAACAGGCGAAGAAATATTACTTTTTGATGGCTACCAACACGGCTATAATGCAATGTTTTGTGATGAATTTGACCCAGAAGAAGTTGAAAAACGAACTTTGGTAAAATACAATATTGCTCCTTGCAAGATTCATATAGATTTTGGATATTCTATTGATTATGAAGAAGAAAAAGAAGACTATGAAGTAGATGAAGAAGATAGAGTAACCCTTATCAATGGAGAAAATATCTCTTGGGAAGAAGTAAAAAGAAATGGTTTCGACTATATCTCTATTATCTGTGAAACTGAAAATGGAGAAAAGGCGGAGATTGTATCCTTAGAATTGGCTTAAAGAATTTATACTTCTCATCATAGAAGCCAAATTATTCATATCTTTGCGGAAATTTAAAAACAAAAAAAGCAATGCACAAAGCAGGTTTTGTCAATATAGTAGGAAAACCCAACGCTGGGAAGTCTACCCTTCTGAATCAGCTCATGGGAGAGAAATTAGCCATCGTTACCCAAAAGGCGCAGACTACCAGACACCGTATTTTTGGGATTTATAACGAGGAAGATGTCCAGATTGTCTTTTCGGACACGCCTGGCGTTCTTGACCCTAAATACGAACTACAAGAGAAAATGATGAGTTTTGTGAAAGAAAGCCTCCAAGATGCGGATGTGTTTCTTTTCATTGTAGATATATCGGACAAAAGCGAGCCTTCGGAATTTCTTATCGAGAAGTTAAATAAAATCCCGATTCCTGTGCTGCTGCTCATCAACAAAATAGATAAAAGCAACCAAAAGGAAATGGAGGCCGCTGTGGAACATTGGCACAATCTCCTTCCGAAAGCAGAAATCCTACCGATTTCGGCGCTAAATGCTTACAATACGGAATACATACTTCCGAAACTAAAATCTCTGCTTCCAGAGAACCCGCCATACTATGACAAAGACCAGTTTACGGACAAGTCGGAGAGGTTTTTTGTCAATGAAACGGTGCGTGAGAAAATTTTGCTTAACTATGAAAAGGAAATTCCTTACTCCGTAGAAGTGGTTACTGAACTTTTCAAAGAAAAGGAAGGAATTATCTTCATAGACAGCATCATCTATGTGGAGCGAGAAACCCAAAAGGGAATTTTGATAGGCCACAAAGGTGAGGCGATTAAAAAAGTCGGCACAGAAGCAAGGCTGGACTTGGAGAAATTCTTTGCAAAGAAAATCCATCTCAATCTCTTTGTGAAAGTAAAAAAAGACTGGAGAAAGAACGAAAAAGACCTCAAGAATTTCGGATACAGATAGCATAAGATGATAAAAATCCTTGACCAAGATTTCACCGAACTCAATTTTTTTATACAGCACCAAAATCCCAGCAAAATTTTTATCTTGGTGGATGAAAACACACATGAATACTGCCTTCCTACCCTCTTGGGCAATTTAGAAACTACGGCGCCCTTTGAGATTATAGAGATAGAGGAAGGAGAGCAGAGCAAGAACATAAACACCGCCGTGCAGCTTTGGGAAATCCTTACGGAATTCAATGCCGACAGACATAGTCTGCTTATCTGTCTTGGCGGAGGCGTTGTCACAGACATTGGCGGCTTTGTGGCCTCCACTTATAAAAGAGGAATTCCTTTCGTTTACCTTCCTACCACTCTGCTGGCAATGGCAGATGCTGCTGTGGGCGGTAAAACAGGCATAGACCATTTGTTTTTTAAAAATCTAATCGGAACTTTTGCAGAGCCGAAGCAAATTTTCCTTTTTGCTGATTATCTCCGCACACTACCCTTTCCTCAGCTGAAATCTGGCTTTGCGGAAATGCTGAAACATGGTCTCGTCGCTGATGGAGAACATTGGCTTGAGCTGATTTCTATTGAAAATGAACTTTCTGCAGAGAAAATTGCGCCATACCTATTACAAAGCGCCGAAATTAAACAAAAAATCGTGCAGGAAGACTTCCACGAAAAGCACATCCGAAAAATTCTAAACTTCGGGCATACGATAGGACACGCCATAGAAAGCCTTTTTTTGAGAGAGGGAACTCCTCTGCTCCACGGCGAAGCAGTCGCACTCGGGATGATTTGTGAAACTTATATTTCCTATTTGCAGCAGCTGATTTCTCTGGACACAGCGCGCCATATTATAGAAAATCTTGTGCGATTTTTCCCGCCTGTGGATATTTCTAATTTCAGTGATGAGGAAATCATTACGCTGATGTATCAAGATAAAAAAAATCAGCATGGAAACATTAGTTTCTCGCTGATAGAAGGCATCGGCATGGGAAATTATAACCAAAATGTTCCGCTGGAAAATATTATCTCTGCACTAGATTTCTACCGAAACGGATTATAAAAAACAAGATAGTTTAACATAGAATTAAACTATCTTTATTTTTTTACATAATAGCCGTGAAAGCAGCTGTAAACCCACAAATAATCCCTGGACTATTCGCCACGATTATAGGCCAATCTTTTTTAGGTTTCAAAAATCCATAACCTACCCAAAGTGTACAGTTAATACCCGCCACAAAAGGCTGAAGAAAATCGCCCTTCATTCCTTGTAGATTGGAAGTAATCTGTGGAATATAAGAAACATACATAAGCATTGCTGTTCCTGTAGCTACCCATCCTAAAATATTTAAGAATTTTTCCATGATATTTAAAATTTAATTGTTGATTTTTATTTAACCAAAATTATAAAATTTTTTTTATGTAAATAATAAAAAACAGCAGAGATTCATAACCCCCGCTGTGTCTCATATACTACTTTTATCCTAAAGTATTAGAAAACTTTACTTTCTGGATAAACTATTTCTTTTTGTTTTCTTCCTTATACGCTACTTTTCCATTGATGGAGAGCGCACCTTCCTTGTCATCATACAAGTATTCACCTTTTTCGTAGAGATTTTCTGACTTTTTGTCTAAAATAACCGAACCTTCTTTGTTAGGAAGGACAATCTCAGCTTTGGATTCATCTTTATTAAACAGAACAAATGCGCTGATGACTGCATCACCTTCTTTCACTTTGATAGGATCTAGTCTGACACCAGCCTCCCTGAGCTGCACACAAGTCTGTTGCAATTCACTCCACGAAAATCCTGCTGAAGTGATACATCCATGTTCATCTCTATCTGCACCGACCAACGGCTCTTGAGTTTCTTCTGTATTTACTTTTTCTTCTTTCACTTCTTCCTTTTTTGGGCTGTTGCAAGAAAGCATTGACAACACTATTCCTGATAAAATTACTGCTTTTTTCATAATCTTAAAATTGATATCCAAATTTAGTTATTGTTGTTATTACTTCCTCCAAAAGTAAAATTAAAACTAAGCCCTGCCCGTAGAGTTGATAACGGATAAGCTGTAGAAATCTTATACTTGGTTACCAGCTGGTTATAGAAGAATTTTACTTGGAAATTTTGTGAAAAACTATAATCTGCCGAGAAATTTATTCCCAAAACTCTCTGCCCTCCAGTCACTTGTGAATCTTGGGCTAAGATATTGGTTATTCGGGTTTTATTATCTCTTAATGAAAAATCAAATTTAAGATTCAAATCACTTTTTATCGTTCTTTGTTTTCCTCTGAACCTCATCTTAAATTTCAAATCTTTGATAATATATCCAAATCCCACAATATACTCAGAACCAGAGTCTTCCGAAAGTGTATAATTCTGAAGTCCTAGTACATAGGCTCTATTCTTGTTATACATCGCTCTGAACTGCATGTTATTCCTCATGGTAACATCAGCCCCGATAAGCGGTGAAAATTCCTCCACATAGCCCACCTGAGAGAATACATATGGATTTAGGAAGTTGCCGTTTCTATCCTTATCTGGCGAAGGCAGCGGTGTGTTTTTGCTCACTTCATAGTTATAATAATCTGAGCTGGACTGTATCCCTGCCACGGTATATGTAGCCTTATAGCCATGCAACACATCTATTTTAGAGAAATGTCTATTGAGGAATGGAATATTTTTCAATCCTGAATAGATAATCTGCCAGTTAGGAAGCGGGAATTTAGATTTTGTAGGATTTTCTTTGCTCAAATTCTTACCACCAATCGCTGCTTTAAATGCAGGAATTAGAATATATGAATTTCCTAAACCATAGCCTTCTGTAAAGCCATCAGCTCCCAGAACTCCAGCATGAGTACGGGACAAAATCCTTGCATTTGCTACCAAATCAGTATAGAGCTGTCCGCCATCTTTGAAAGAAGTTCCCATCAATATATCTGTGTGGGAGAAAGCTATAACCTTATTTGCAAAAGACAATCTATTGTTTGTCAATATATTATACCCATTATGAGTCAAAGAACTTGAATAATTTTTAAGGAAATTTAAGTCAATCTTCAAATCATTCATCGGTTGAATTTGGATGCTTCCTGTGATAGCCTTAGTCTGCATTTGCACATAGGATTCTGTCATCAAATCCGAACCTGTTACCCAGCCGCGCTCTATCATCACCCTACGGATATCCGCCTGAGAACCAAGCAAGAATCCATATGTAGGCCCTCCTATCCCCTGTCCATATCCATAGAAATTTGGAGACGAGAGTATCCCTGGGAGAGAGGTTCCATTGGTTTCATTATAGTTAAAATCCACCTGCTTAAGCGAAGATGTGATTCCATAAAGAACAGCTTGTAATGGAGTCAGCTTATTTTTCAGTGTAGTGATTCTATTTTCGCTGTTTTTCCTAGTGGCTGTCTCTGCATTAGTTTTTTCCATTGCCTCTATCTCTGCTCTTCTCATCTGCATCGTATTCTCTAACTTTTGGAAATACTTAAATTTAGAGAACAAACTCGGAATGTCCACAGAAGCCGCAACTACGGTATTATTATTATTTTGGGCTAAATTCCCTAAATCCTGCTGAGAAAGAACCGTAGAACGAGCTGACCAATTGTATTGGAAACCATATCCCACCTCTGCATTGATGAAATCCAAATATGGGAAATGCTCAAACGGCAACTTATAGTTAAGCTGCACCTTGTGATTATACAAAACAGGTCTTCCTGCACGGAACAAATCCCTAAAAATAGAGCGGTTATTCATTCCATTTACAGAAATATGGTCATTGAGCGTTCGGGTATACGAGTTGATATCCAATTTCAGGGATTTAGTAAAATTAAATCCAAGATTATACTGCCATCCAAAATAGAAGGTTCTTCCCTTTATCATTTGGAAATCATCCCCTGGAGTACCTGTCAGCAGTGCATCTATGTTTCTATACTGAAGCTCACTATATGTTCTGTCTAGTTCCGCTCTGAAAGACAATCGAGTAGGAATTGGGTTAAAATTAACTTCTTTTATCCAATTTAAATATTTAGCTGCTTTGGATGTGTCGCTTATCAACTTATTAAACGGCCGTATCACCCAAGGTTTAAAATTATAATTATAATCCAAATACCCCTTGAAATACTGGCGATAATTTCTAGTCGTATAGACATCTCTATAAAAATCATCATTATAAACAGCCGTAAGGGAAAGGTTTTCTACATCATAGAATTTGGATTTCTTCTCAGAGTTCATTCTCTGTTTCTGCATATTGACCACGCCTATACTTCTCTGCTGAGAGTAGGTTCTCACTATTTTTTTCAGCTGGTCTCTTACTGGGCTGTTTTTCAGTTCTACATCATTATCCAGCGGATTGTATTTAGGGTCTTCTATGCTCTGTGTATAGGAGTAGTTAAACGGAATTTTCATTCCTGCTTTCTCTGGCAAGAATTTATCCAGATTTACCGTGGTGCTGATGTGTAAAGTAGTGTTATCCGTCTGTGACCTTTCTGATGGTTTTTGAACAATCGTTCCGAAACCAACTGTAGATACAGACCCGCTGGCATTAACCATCGCAAAATCACCCAAATTGAAAGTCAAATTGGCATTTGCTGCATATCCTCCTTGGTTTTTAATTCCAGAAGCACGGATTTCATTTATCCAAAGCAAAATATCTTTGGATACGCTGGATGCATCCTGGTTTCTTACCCCTAATACCATGGTGCTGATATTCCCTATACTTGGGCGACCTTTTACATAAATCTTCTTATTGGCATCTCCATAGTTTCCATCTGTATACCTAGTATCCGCAGGAGCACCATTTCTATCTCTTCTTCCTTTAATGGCAGTTAGTTCTGTTAATTCCAGACTTACCATATTTTCCGAAGGCCAGATTTCATAAGGTGTTCTGCTGTTAGAAGAAGTATATTTAAGGGAAGCCTCGTATTCATAGTAGTTATCCGTAGCATCACTACCAAAACGGATAAAGAACTTGGTTTTATCATCGAGAGCTGTAGAGGTCAGATTTTTCAAATCTTGGGCATGAACAAACATTTCCAGCTTTTCATACCTACGCAAATCTAGTGTAGTATTCTTAAACACCCCACGAGCATCATTACTCAACCCTGTTACTTTCATGTAGAGAGAGCCTTCATTTTGTCTCTGTGTACCAGCTGTTCCGCTCAAAACCTCTCGGTCTATTCCAGGAGGTAGCACATATGGAGGCGTTCCTTGTCCGTTTTCTTCCAAGTTGACACTTCCTATCTCTAAATTGTCCGTATTTACCGTTCCAAAACCTTCATTAGTAGTAGCATCTACAGCGAGTGGTTTGGTGTATCTTCTCCAATCGGAACGAACTAAATCCAAGCTTCCAAATCTAAGCGTAGTAGTCTCATCAAAACCTGTAAGAACCATTCTCATGAAACGAACATTGTTCAGCACATCTGTACTGCGCTCTCCTGCTGTGGTATCAAACTGGCTTACTGGAATACGGAAAAGATACCATTTATTGGTTCCAGACCTTCCGTCTTGGAATTTTGTGGAAACTTCCTTTACATCCACTATATTATTTTGCCCTAAAACCAAACTCGCTCTATCCAGCTTCACTGTGTACTGGTTATAGCTTTCGTTTTGGTCAAGGTTAAAGTCTCTATTAACATCCTCTGCATCAGGAGTTTGTGTAGCAACTTCTAATGAATTGGCTTCCGAGTTTCCATCTGGGTTTCTAAAATATCTGTATCGTTCCACCAGCGAGCCAGCCTGTGAACCTTGGAACTTATTAGACAAAGGAAATACAAAGTCATCAGATGCAGGGTCTACAGCATTAGTCACAGGATTTACAAATGAAGTCCCGAATTTCGCCGCTTCTGCCTGATTATCAAGTCCATCATACCCTAAATCCTGCGTAGATCGCTCTGCTCCCTCCGATGAGAATGCATAGAGCACAGGCGCTTGTTTAGGCTGATTTCCCCAGTTGGTAGTCGTAACATTGGCTGGGTCTGAACTCGTAGGAAGTCCATTTTCGTATTGTAGAACGCCATCTTTTAGGACATCCTCGGAAACATTCCCAAGATGCAATAATAACTTAGGATTTGTCCCCAATGTTCCCCCATCTGCATACGGATCCATCATCCAGAACTCTACATATTCTATATTAGAATTCACAAAGTTAGAAACAGAAATTGACCGCATAAGTCCTCCCCATCTATCTTGTGTCGTTTCTGATGGATTAAAGTTATAAGGCCCTCTTTCTGTCGGATAGTATGAAATATCAAAAGTATTCAGGAAATTTTCTTCTCCTGCTACATAGTCTTTTATCGTGTATAATTCTCCCTGATGAACTCTTCGTGAGGCGTGGTTAGATAGACTCTGCGCACTTACTCCATTAGGTGCAGATCCGCCTACTCCGTAGAACCTAGGGTCTATATTATACCAAGAAATAAGCCCCCTTCCGTAGCCATAGGTCAGGTTATTACTTAGATTAGCTGTATTAAATATAGGGTCGCTCGTATTTTGCTCTGGTTTAGAAGCCAAACTCCACATAGAAGGTTCTTTCAAAGAAATACGAGAAGTAGCCTGCTCAAAATCATCTATATAAGATTGATTTTGCATATTGCTATTTTCACCTGGGATAAGGTAAGCCGCCTCTGCTCGGAAGCTGATATTAGATTTTGTATCTGTACTAACGAACGGAATTTTATTCGTAATTCTCGTAAGGAACGGAGCCTCATTATTATAGGCTATATTCATCCCGAGCATGGTGTTATTCACTGCTTCCTGCCCGAGCTGGACTTTATGGGTCAAAGGCGTTTCTCTATAATTAACCATCGTGGCTCCGATGAGGAAATTATCACTGATTTTCCTTTCTAAATTAAGCCCAATGAACCTTTTTTTCTGTGTATTAAATGCCAACTGGTTTTCCAGACTCACACTGATAGCCTGCCCAGATTGTTTAATCATTTCATTGATAATCGTGACCGTTCCCAGCAAATAATCCACCGTGTAGTCCACTCCTTCCACAAGTTCTACCCCATTGGAAGTCACTTTCACAGAGCCTTTCGGAATATTCACCGCACCGAGTGCTATTCCCTGAGCTCCAGAACCTTTAAACCTCCCTTCTAATGTATATCTTTGAGCCAAATTAGCCTGTGTAGCCACAGATTTCAGCTGTGTATATAAATCCGAAAAGACAAATTTAGGGTCATGTCCCCCCAAAACATTTTCTATATACTTACCAAACGGCTGTGTTTTAGTGAATATCAATTTACCATTATTCTCATCAATGGTCAGCCCTGGGACGAAGTCAAACTGCCCGTCTCCGTCCTGCTGTCCGTCTCCATTAGAATTCAGCCTATCCCAGTTAAACAATTTCAGCAAGTTAATATCCTGAACGCCCGTTCCTGGTAGATAGCTGACCTTACCATTTGATGGGTCACGATAGTAAACATTCATGAAGAAATCTTGAGGAGAAATCTGTGTTCCATCGAGAGGATAGATATTCTTCATCATGAGATCCCACATAGGAGATGTGGTTTTGGTAACGGTATTGGGTTTGAGCAATTTTGTTATCAATACAGAGGAATTATCTTCTGAAAACTCCCCTACTTTATACACTTTAGAGTCATCTCCATTTACAGTATATGAGAAAGATACCGCAAGGAGCTGATTATCATTTAATCTTTGATTTAGGGAAATATATCCCAGCTGTGGATGATACCTAAACTCACTTTCGCTAAGTTTTCTGGCTCTTCTATTAAAAATAAAATTCTCCCCCTCCTGATATGGCTGGTTGGTTCCAGTAACTACATCATAGAGAGATTGATTTTTAATGGAATTATACGCTGTGGTTACATCACGGATTCCTGTCAAATTGGAAACATCTTGATAAACACTATTCACCGAGTTATCAGGATAAGCAGTAGGCGCTCCTTCCCCTAAGTCCCTAACACCCACTATAGTTTTCTGCGATTGGAGGTCACCAGACCCTTGGTCCAGCACCCATACTTCTATCCTGTTAATCGCTATTTTAGAATTGATAAGAGGATATTGTAACAATGCTCCATCATAGTGGTTATTAAAATATTGCCCAATGAAAAAGTGCTGATTATCCTCATAATCTACTGCATTGATTTTAAAGCTCTTGGAAGCTCCTCCATTTTGTGCAACTACGGTCTGCACCTCGCCCTGCTGTTGTGAAAATACAAATGTCCCCGTAGTTTTCCCAAGCTGAAACTCTGTCTTTATCCCAAAAAGAGACTCAGAACCTCTAATCAAACTCGTGGAAAGAGGCATGTTGATATTCCCAACCTCCACTTTTTTGATAATTCTATCCTCGCCATCATCTCTGCTTCTGTCATTTAGCTTTTTAGATAGTTTATCTTGGGCATCTTTCCAAGAACTTCCCGTTCCTGTCCAGACAAGATTTACTTTATTTTCAAAAGCAAAACCACTCTGGGTATCATAGTTGGCTCTCAGCTGTAGGTTTTCCCCTACTTTTCCTACGATTCCTACATTTATCCTCTGCTGAACATCTATCGTAAAGGATTTTCTATTATTGGGAAGTATAAGCGGATTATCTATTTTTTGATGTAAAATACCAAGGTCAAAAGTAGCATACCCCTGTGGAATAAGCTCTATCTTGTTCCCTCCAAAAATAGTTTCAAAAATTCGGTTTCTAATCGTGATATTCGGCAAAAGCGATTTTTTCTTCGCTTCTTCCTCCTTGTCGCCTATCTGCGCATATGTTCCCTCGCTGGATTTCTGACGAAAAAATTCACGGATATTCTTGTTCTGTAAATATTGTGAATACTGCAAAGGTGTCATCGTAAGCGGTTCCCCTACCACCAAGTTCCCAATCTTGGGATATAGATAATACATCCCTGTTTTAATGTCATAAAACGCCTCATAACGAGTGGGATTAGGAATTGTAAATTCCTTATTCTCTATGGTTTCTTTTTCTGTCTGAGCCCATACATTATCACTGAATAATGAAAGGAAAAATAAAGGAGCTGCCTTTAGTATAGTAGCTTTTTTCACGAAATCTGCCTTATATATTTTTTAAAACTTGTTTTACCAATTCTTCTACACTCGCTTCTTGATTTTGTTTCAAAATCTTATCCGCTATTTTTTCGCTGGCTTTTCTTGGAATACCTAATACCTCCAATGCTGATAACGCTTCTTCTCTTATTTTATTATCAAGAATTGCAGTATTGCCCACTCCTAAACCATCAAATTTCTGAACTTTATCTCTCAAATCTATGATGATTCTCTCTGCTGTTTTAGCGCCTATTCCTTTTACTTTTTGAAGAACACCGCTGTTACCAGACAAAATAGCTTGGGCAATATCCGAAAGCTCTAATGATGAAAGCAAAATCATCGCAGACACTGCTCCCACGCCATTTACACTGATGAGAAGATTAAACATCTCTCTCTCCTCTTTATCAAAAAAACCAAAGAGCAAATGGGCATCTTCACGGATAATCTGCTGAGTGTATATTGTAGATTCTTTTCCTAAATGCAGTTTTTGTGATGTCTGCACACTAATTCCTACATAATAACCCACACCGCCAACATCCATGACAGCGTAAGTAGGAGTCAGCTCACTGACAACACCTCTAAGATAAAAAATCATTTGTATTTTTTTAAAATTCCTACAAAGTTACAAAATAAATTTAATTTTCTTCCTGATAATAAACCTTATAGAATTTCCCTTTTTCATCCTCGCCCTGTTCTATTTTCCTACGGTCGCCATGTACATAGATATGGAAGTTTTTATCCAGTTTTATTACGGATTTATAGTTTCTGGCTTGTTTCTTTACAGCTGCCTCAGAAATAGGAAATTCCTCTGCAATATCCACCTGAAATTCCTGCTCATATTCAGTTTTATAATTAGAAAAACTCTCTATCACATTTTTGTCCTGCAAAACTTCATTGGTAAATTCATCAAAATCAAATCGCTCTTTTTCTTTGAAAAAATTAATTGTCTTGTTCAAAAAATCAGCTTGGTCAGCCTTCGAAACCTCAAATTCCTGCGGAAGCTGATTCGTTATATAGTTTTTATAAAGGCTCAGCGTGCTCTCCGTGCTGAAATACTCATCATTTCTCTGGCGAATGTGCAGGAACTTATCAAACCAATATTCAGAATCTCCATTTTTATTATTATCAAAAGCCTTTACCACAAAACCCTCTTCCTTCTGAATGTTGTAAATCATACAGCCTTTGTCTATTTTACTGAGATTAAACCCAAAATCCTTATTCACTTGGAAATTTTCATCTTCTGCTAAAACTTTCAAAAAAGTATCCTTTTTCTCCATTTTAAAAATCCCCAAAGAGTCCATTTTTTCGCCATTCTCTGAATCATCCTCAAAATAGACCACACAGCACTCCCCTGACAAAACTCTCGGATTATCAGTGATTTCATACAGATATTTGGCTATTTTTCGGGAATGTTCATGAAACCAGTCTTTATCCTCAAAAATCTCTGAAACATAGGTATAAAGCTCATTGTTTTCTATATTAGATTCATGATAAAATTGAAATTTTTCTTCTGATTTAAAGGATTTTATGAAAAAATCTGATAAAAACTCTCTCATATCCTCATCCAAAATCAATTCTCCCTCCGAAAGAAAAAGTCTCTCTTGATTGATTTTATTTCCTACTCTATGGATAGATATTTTTGTAAACATTTTTTATTTTATTTTCTACAAAAATATGATTTTTAATTTATCATCTGTGTTAAATTTAAAGTTTCTCGTTTGCCTTATTTTTTATATTTTTGAAGCATGAATAAGCAGATAAAATTTGAGGATTTAGGGCTAATAGACTACCAGAAAGCATGGGACTATCAAGGAGAACTGATGCAAAAAATCATTGATATCAAACTAAAAAACCGAGACCTTCCTACTGAAAACCAAATCATTACACCCAATTTCTTTTTATTTTTAGAGCATCCACACATCTACACTCTAGGCAAAAGTGGTGATGAAAATAATATGCTCATCAACACAGAAAAACTAAAACAGATAAACGCTGATTTCGTGAAAACCAATCGCGGTGGAGATATTACCTACCATGGATTTGGGCAGATAGTCGGCTATCCTATTTTGGATTTAGAAAATTTCGTAACGGATATTCATCTGTATATGAGAAACTTAGAAGAAGTGATTATAAGAACTATGGCAGACTATGGACTCCATGGCGACCGCTCAAAAGGCGAAACTGGCGTTTGGCTGGATGTAGGAAAGCCCTATGCTAGGAAAATCTGCGCTATGGGTGTAAAGGCTTCCCGATGGGTCACCATGCACGGCTTCGCTTTTAATGTCAATACCGATATGAAATATTTTGACTACATTATCCCTTGTGGAATAAAGGGCAAACAAGTCACTTCACTAGAGCAAGAACTAGGACAAAAAGTCAATATAGATGAAGTGAAAGATAAAATAAAAAAACATTTCTGCGAAGTATTTGATTGTCAATTTATCTAAAAAATAACAAAAAAAGACCGAAAAATATTTCGGTCTTTCTTGTTTAACTATGAAATTGTTTTAAAAATTATATGCGTATCCTAAATTGATAGATCCAGCATTTGCACTATTTTGAGTAAATCCTTTGTAAGAAAAATATAAGTCATGTCTCTTATCAAAAGAATATCCTAATTTAGGTTGGTAATAGAAAGATCCTGAATCTGCTCCCCTCTCTGTTTTAGTAAAGAATGCATAACCTAAATCAGCTCCCAAGAAAACATTAGAATCACCAAAAACAAATTCTGCTGTAGCAGCTACTGGAATTGCTCCAAAATCAGGGACTCTATAGCTCATACCAAATAGCCCAAGATCATATTTTTTACCAAAATAGTGAGAATATCCTGTAGCAACCCCTAATCTAAAGTTTTCAGCCAATGGATAAAGGTATGCTAAATCTGCTCCCGCTGTAAAACTATAAGCATTACCAAAATCCCCAACTGGTAGACCTGCATTTACACCTAATCTAAATCCAGGTTCAGTTTTTTGAGCATTCATCAATCCAAAAAGTGCTAAAGCACCTGTTAAAAACAACTTTTTCATTTTTACAATATTTAATTAGTTAATTATATTTTTTAGTATACAAAATAAATGCCAAATTCCTTTTCCAAAGAAAAAATCCTTTAAATAAAGAAAAAAAGACACTTTTAAAATCTTTATCCGTTTATTATTTTTTTCATTTCAGCGATGGTTTCTGCTGGTTTGCCATTAAAAATCCCAGACCCAGAAACTATAATATCCGCTCCTGCCTCGGCAACTTCCTGAATATTATTAAGTTTTATTCCGCCATCTACTTCTATTTCTATATGATTATAGCCTTTTTCCATAATCATTTGTTTAAGCCTTTTTATTTTATTTAGTGCATTAGGGATAAAGGACTGCCCACCAAACCCTGGGTTTACAGACATTATCAGCACCATATCTATTTCCTCCAATACTTCTTCTATAGCGCTCAAACTCGTGTGAGGATTTAGAGCTACTCCACTTTTACAACCTAAGCTTCTGATATGCTGCAATGTTCTGTGAAGATGTGTACAAGCCTCAGCATGAACGGTAAGATAATCCGCTCCCGCCTTTACAAAATCATCCACATATCGCTCTGGTTTTTCTATCATAAGATGAACATCACAGGGAATAGAAGAATTTTTCTTAATCGCTTCCACTACGGGAATTCCTATGGTAATATTTGGGACAAAATGTCCATCCATCACATCTATATGCAGAAGGTCTGCACCAGCACTTTCCAGCATATGGATATCTCTACTCAGATTACAAAAATCCGCAGACAGCAGAGATGGCGATATTTTTTTCTCTTTTTTCATGGTTTATTTTTTTAGTGATTTATTCCTTTATGAATTCCTTCTATGAATCTTATAGAGCCTGATTTAGCGCTGATAACTACACTTTTAGTAGTAATAGTTCCGTTTTCATGGAATTTAACTCCGTCCAGATAGCCTCCACTCGTGATGCCTGTTGCAGAAAAAACAGCATTTTCAGATTTTATCAATGTATCTAAATGTATAACCTCACTGATGTCAATATTTTCTTTTTTCAAATTGGCGATTTCAGATTCCAGCTGTGGCGCTCTCATCCCCTGCATTCCGCCATTAAGGGCTTTCACTGCACACGCCGCTAAAACTCCCTCTGGCGTACCGCCTATTCCCATCAATACATCCACGCCTGTGTCTGGCATTGCTGCTAAAAGCGCTCCCAAAACATCTCCATCTGTATGCAGTGTAATCCTTGCACCTGCTTTTCTAATCTCCTCTATCATAGCCTTGTGCCGAGGTTTGTCCAAGATATAAACCATCAAATCATTTACTTTTTTGCCTTCCGCCTCTGCTATTCTATTAAGGTTTTCTGTGACAGACAGAGTAATATCTATCGCATCTTTGGCCTTCTCTCCTACTACCAATTTATTCATATAAAAGGAACTCCCTGGATTCCACATACTTCCTTGATCAGAAGCAGCTATTGTAGCAATGGCATTGGGTCTCCCAAGGGCAAGAAGATTAGTCCCCTCCACTGGATCTACAGCGATATCCACACGAGGTCCATTTCCATTTCCCACCGTTTCGCCGTTGTAGAGCATGGGCGCATCATCTTTTTCTCCCTCGCCAATGATGATAGTTCCATGAACATCTATATACCGAAGAGATTCACGCATCCCATCCACTGCCGCTTTGTCCCCTCCATTCTTGTCTCCTGTTCCTATAAAAGCTGCCGCAGAAAGAGCCGCAGATTCGGTAACTCTCACGAGCTCCATCGCGATGTTATAATCTAATTTTGACATTGTTATTAGTTTTGGTGTTAAAAATACAAAAAATATCTGGCTGCAAAAAGAATTTACAGCCAGATTTATTATTTCTTAGGTTGAAGCTAATTTTAGCACGACAACTCCGCTTATGATGAGCAATATACCTAGTGTTCGCATGAATGTAAGAGCATCATTATAAAACACTACTCCCACCACAAATGCTCCCACGGCTCCTATGCCAGTCCAAACGCCATAGGCTGTACCCATAGGAATTGTTTTCTGTGCCACCCAAAGCAGAGCACTACTCACTCCCATACATACTACCGCTATGGTCATTCCCTGCCAACGGAAGTTTTCATTTCCTGCCAGTTTTAGACCGATAGGCCAACCGATTTCGAAAAGTCCTGCTAAAATCAAATACACCCAAGCCATTATTTCAAGCTTTGTCTTACATATTCTAACTGATTAGCAGACAATAGTTTATTAGATTTATCTACGATAAAATCAGCATATTCTTTCACGAATACTTTTCCTGGAGCTCTGAAATCAAACTGCTCTGGTTTTTCTTTGAAGAACTCTCTGTGAACTCTAGTCCAAACCAATCTACCATCAGTATCGATGTTTACTTTTGTAACACCTAATTTCACTGCTCTTGCGAATTCATCAGCATTTACACCTTGTGCAGAAGGGTCCATAGCACCACCAGCAGCATTGATTCTTTCTACCTCAGCTCTTGGAACAGAACTAGAACCGTGCATTACCAATGGAAAACCTGGAAGCTGTCTTTGGATTTCTTCAATTCTGTCAAAGTGAAGCCCTTGTTTTCCTGAAAACTTGTAAGCTCCGTGGCTCGTTCCGATAGCAACCGCCAAAGAATCACACCCTGTAAGTTCTACGAATTTTTTAGCTTCTAGTGGGTCTGTAAGCATCGCGTGTTTTTCATCAACTTGGATATCTTCTTCCACACCTCCTAGCATTCCTAGTTCAGACTCTACGCTGATTCCCTTAGCGTGAGCTCTTTCCACTACTCTTTTCGTGATTTCTACATTTTTCTCAAAAGACTCGTGTGATGCATCGATCATCACTGAACTATAAAATCCTGAATCTATACAGTCATAGCATGTTTGCTCATCTCCGTGGTCTAGATGCACCGCGAAAATAAGGTCTGGATAGATTTCTTCAGCAGCACGGATGATGCCTTCTATCATTTTAGGGTTAGCGTAGTTTCTCGCTCCTTTTGACAACTGAACGATGAATGGCGCCTGTGCTTTAGCATGTCCTTCGAAAAGCCCTAAAGCCTGCTCCATGTTGTTAATATTATACGCTCCTACTGCAAATTTCCCGTATGCAGCCTTGAATAATTGATCGGTAGTAACTATCATTTCTTTTATTTTTTATTGGTTATTTTCTATTTTAATGAATTTACAGCCTCTACGATAGCATCAGTTGTAATTCCGAATTCTTTATAAAGTGTTTTATATGGCGCTGAAGCTCCGAATCTGTCCAAGCCTATCACTCGCCCTTCTAAGCCTACATATTTATACCAGCCCAAGGTAACACTTGCTTCTACTGCCACTCTTTTCAGAATATTTTTAGGTAAAACAGAGTCTTTGTATTCTTGTGGCTGCTCATCAAAGATATTGGTACTCGGCATAGAAACTATTCTTACTTTTACGCCTTGTTCATTAAGTTTAGCTTTTGCTTCTACAGCCAATTCCACCTCTGAACCTGTAGCGATGATAATCGCCTCAAAATCTTTGTCTTCGCAAAGAGCATAACCTCCTTTCTGAGCTTCTTCAGATTTTGCCCATCCAAGTCCTGCTCTATCATAAACAGGAAGATTTTGTCTTGTAAGAACTAAACAAGTAGGTCCTTTTTTATTCTTTAATGCTGATTTCCAAGCTTCTGCAGTTTCATTCGCATCCATAGGACGGATTACGGTCATATTTGGAATTGTTCTATACGCCCATAGGTGTGCTTCTGGCTGGTGCGTAGGCCCATCCTCTCCTAATCCGATAGAATCATGAGTCAGCACATACACCACCTGCTGCTCCATAAGAGCCGACATACGCATCGCAGGTCTCATATAATCCGAGAACACGAAGAATGTCCCTGAATAAGGCAGAACTCCTCCATGAAGAGCCATTCCGTTCATTATCGCTGCCATACCATGCTCACGAACTCCGTATCTGATGTATCTTCCTTTTGGGTTTTCTGGTGAGAAAGACTCCTCTCCTGCTGGAAGCGTGTTATTAGACGGTGTCAAATCCGCTGAACCGCCCATCAGCTGAGGAATATATTTCGCTATATGATTTAGAACCGCTCCCGAAGCAGAACGAGTAGCAATTGCTTTTTCAGAACCGAACTGAGGAATATCAAGAGCTTCTTTAGAAATTTCGCCTTTGATACTGTTTTCTAGTTCTTTAGCTGCTTCTTGGTTTTTATTTTTATAATTTTCCCAAAGTTCATTCCACTGATTTTCAAGGTTTTCACCTTTTTCTTGAGTTTTAGCTCTTAAATCAGAAATTTCATCTGGAACGAAGAAAGATTTGTCTTTTGGAAGACCTAATTTTTCTTTCATCAATTCAATTTCTTCCGCTGGGAAAGGCTCTCCGTGAGCTTTGGAAGTTCCTGCTCTATTCGGCGAACCAAAACCGATGATAGTTTTACAAATGATAATAGACGGCTTAGATTTTTCTTTTTTTGCCTCTGCTATGGCTGTATTGATTTGGTCATAATCATGCCCGTCAATCTCAAGAACCTGCCATCCATACGCCTCAAATCTCTTTCTGGTATCTTCTGTGAAAGAAATGTGCGTAGGTCCATCTATGGTGATATTATTGCTGTCATAAAGCATAATCAGTTTTCCTAATTTATTATGCCCAGCAAAAGAACACGCCTCGTGAGAAATTCCCTCTTGCAGACAGCCATCACCCGCCACCACATAAGTATAATGGTCTATAATCTCACTGCCTTCTCTATTATATCTTGCTGCCAAAGAAGCCTCTGCCAGAGCAAAACCTACTGCATTGGCAACACCCTGTCCTAGGGGTCCTGTAGTGGTTTCCACCCCTGCCGTTACGAAGTTTTCTGGGTGCCCAGGAGTTTTACTGCCCCATTGTCTAAACGCCTTCAAATCATCCATTGACAAATCATATCCGTAAAGGTGCAACAAGCTGTAAATAAGCATACTACCATGCCCTGCTGATAGGATAAACCTGTCTCTATTGAGCCATTTAGGGTTTTTCGGGTTAAAATTCATATGTTCAGACCAGAGAACAGCACACACATCTGCCATCCCAAGCGGCATCCCAGGGTGTCCAGAATTCGCCGCTGCCACACCATCCACAGAGAGTCCTCTAATAGTGTTCGCAATGATTTTACAAGAGTTCATATATTTTAAATTGGTTTCTACTTAATTTTTATATATAAAAATAGAGAGACAATTATCCTTATCTCTCTTATTATTTCAGCCCAAAAAACAACTCCACAACATGCTTGCCAAGACCATCTCTTTTTATTGGGTACAAAAAACTCATTTTTTAATTAAAAATTACTTGGGTAAAGGTAAGAAATAAATCAAATACAACCAAATTTTGTAATCATCCTTTTTGAATTTATTCTTTTTTAACTTAAAAAATTAAGGTCTTTTGCCTTTTGAACAAGGCTGATAGTTTTATTCACCCCAAATTTAGCCATTAGATTTTTTCTGTGGCTATCTACAGTTTGTGAACTTATAAACATTTTTTCCGCTATCTGAGGAGAAGACAACCCTTGTGATATATACTCTAAAACTTCTTTTTCTCTCTTTGTAATGGGCGGCACCTCTACCTGCATGACTTCCGCCATGGATACTAATACCTTTTGAGCATCTTCTCCAAAATATATTCCTCCCCTATAGACCTCTTTTATTGCTTTTTCCAATTCTCCAATGGAAGTACTTTTAATAAGATAACCTGACGCTTTATTCCCCAACATTCTGACAATGAAGCTTCTTTCATCATGATTACTAAGAGCTATTACTTTAATATGCGGATACATTTTTTTCACTTCTGCACAAATATCCACCCCATTCCCGTCTGGAAGACTAATATCTAGTATAAGAACATCTGTTTCATTTTCTTCCAATACTTGCCATAATTCAGCTGCAGAAGTAGCTGTAGCTACTATTTGCATTTCATCTCTATTTTCTATAAAGCTCTTCAGGCCTTCTGTTATCAAAGGATGATCATCACAAATTATTATTTTTATCATCATTTAAGTTTTTTTATTCTATTTTAGCTTCTATACTCATCACAGTACCTTTACCCAAGGAAGATTCTATTTTAAGAGTACCATCAAGGGCATTTACGCGTCGTTCTATATTATGTAATCCTAAATTTCTCTGTATATTCTGCACATCAAAGCCTTTTCCATTGTCTTCTATATCTATGAGTAATAAATTTTCTTCAAAAGTACACTGTACCAGAATTTGTGTTGCTCCAGAGTGCTTTATGGCATTATTTATTCCCTCTTGAACAATACGATAGATATGCAGCTGATGTTTTTCTTTTATTTGATTAAGATTTTTAGTATAACAGGATATTTTTAAATAATCTGTCTGTATATTTTGGCAAAAATCCCGTAATGCTTCTTCCAAACCAAACTTATGAAGTGTTTCAGAAGTTAGATTTCTAAGAGTATTTCTAAGTTCTGTTATACATTTATCCAATTGAGCAATAGGTTTTTCAAGCATATAATATCCCTCACTCTCCATCATATTTTCTAAGTTTATCTTTATTCCTGTCATTCTTCCCCCTATGCCATCATGCAGTTCCTTAGCTATTCGCTCTCGTTCTTTATTTTCCCCGTAGATAAGAGCTTTGTTAATGTCTATTTTTCTTTCCTGTTCTAAACTAACAAGTTTATGTTTGTTTTTCCTTTTTCTTTCATAAAGCGCATAACTCATTAATACTCCTACACTTATAAATAAAGACAAACTAATCCAAAAGATTATTCGTTCTTGTTTGCTTCTTTCCTCTAAATGCTGTATTTCTTTCTGCTGTTCTTTATTTTTATACTGAGCTTCCAAATCCAAAATTTGTATTTTTTCATTTTCAGTCTGTATGGTATCACTTAAAAATTTAAACTGCTCCAGATAACTATAAGCATCTTTATAATTGCCCATTATCTTCTGTAACTCAGCCATTTCATTAAGAAGTACAAGTCTGTTTTTTTTACTTCCCATTTTCTTATCCAAAAGTTCAGAGAGTATTTTCTGCGCTTCTAAATATTGAGAAGAGTTTTTTAAATAATTATACTTCTCATAACTCAGGGATAAAAAATCATAATCCAAATTCATTTCCTTTGCTAGGTCTATCCCTTTTTGAATAGCATTCAATGCTTTACTCTGCTTACCTATTTTATTATAATATTTGGATTTTAGCTGATAAAGAAACACATTATACTGAGAATGAGGTAACCGCTCTAATGTTTTTTCAGCTTTTAAAATATTGTCCTCTACTAAAGTTAATTCTCCTATCTCCAAATATACCGTTGCAAGATTTAGATATGCCCAAACTATTCCCTCGCCTCTTTTTGAGTTTTTTTCTAAAATATCAACTGCTTTTTTTATATAGTCTATTGATTTATCATATTCTTTTGAATTATTAAAAATCATCCCCATATCTACATAATATCCTGCCAAAAGTTCCTTATTCTTTGACTTTTCAGCAAGAGGAATACATTTTTTCAGCGTAATGTCCAGAAACTCCATATTGTTTCCCTTCATCTGTTCCAATGCTCCGTAATTATGCCACAATTTCGCTCTGTAGTAAAAAGCCTCTTCGGAGGAAAATGTTTTCAATAGATTTTCGGCTTTCATGTAGAGTTCTTGGCTTTTACTAATGTTTTTATCATAATAAATTCCCGCTTTATAGAAGGCATGAAGTCCCTTTAGGAAATTATCTCCTCCTATCAACTGTTCTGCTTCTCTAAGTTTTGAAAAAGCTACTGCTGTATCTCTATATGACCAGTAATCAGAAATTTTCATCAAGATGCGAACTTTTTTCTTTGAATTTTTCGCATTCAGATACTCATTGTTTAGGCTGTCAATGTATTTTTCAGAAGAACTATTCTGCGAAAAAACAATGATTGAAAAAAAGATGAAAAATATACACTTACTCCGTATCATTTATTTAAACTATATGATTGTAAAATTAGTAAAATTATTACTCCAAACATTATTCAAAAAACAAAATCCCTAAAAACAGGGATAAAATTTTATAAAAATACACGCTTTTGGGGGATTGTGTAACTAGTTTATTCAAAATACCTTTGAATTGCTAAAATCATTTTCAAAATCACTAATGTGATTTACAGGCAATCTTTATATTGTTCTGTATAAAATTGCCTGTTTTTAAAAAGACAACTTTTAATTTTTACCATATGAAAAAAATAATTATCGCTGTTTTATGTCTATCTATGGGATGGGCAGCAGCACAAAAGAAAAAAGTAGTAGCTAGTAACAAATCTAATAGAGTAAGCAGCCCACAAAAAAGCTATTCTAAAAATCAGCCGTTCACTTTCGGTATCAAAGCTGGTGGAGGACTCAACAAAATATCAGTTAAAGATGAAACTTATCGAAATCTGAAAAGCAAGATAGGATTCTATGGCGGACTTTTCGTAAACTATTCTATTAGTGAGCAAATAGCTGTCCAATTAGACGCTCTCTATCAGCATTTTGGAACAAAAATAAACTATAAAGAAGATACTAATGTAAAGGGATACTGGACTCTCAGCCACATTAATATTCCTGTTACATTTCAATTTAAATTTATTCCTCAGGTGTATATAGAAACAGGTCCAGAGGTGAATATTACTATAAAATCAGAGGAGGTCATCACCGATAAAGCTGGATACAACAATATTCCAGACAAAATAAGTTTTAAGGAGTATACCAAAGGCGCTTTCTTTGGATGGAATTTTGGAGGAGGATATTTCATCACAGAGAAATTGAGTGCTAACCTGAGATACAGCATGGGAATAACTTCTCCTTACAATGAAAAAGAAGATCATAATGGCAAAAAGGATAGAGCTAAATTCCGTACAGGAAATCTCCAATTAGGGCTCTCCTACCATTTCTAATTATAAATTTGTTTTTTAAAAAATTTCTAAACTAAAATATACCTTCCTCCCAAATTTGGGAGGAAGGTATTTTCTATGAAAAAACTATAAATAGTTTTTAAAGTTTTGATAAAAAACTCTCACAAACTCGCATGGCGTAAACTTTTTCTAAATACAAGAGAAGTTTTTAGATTGTTTTTTGTATAAATCTATAAAGCCCTCAGCATGAGGGCTTTTATTTTGTTTGGGTATATT
>CAUQMH010000015.1:0-24285 GCA_963519075.1 uncultured Flavobacteriaceae bacterium | reverse complement strand
TCACAGAGAAAGGTTTCACTTTGGATGAAAAAGGCTTTGAAGAGGAATTACAAAAACAAAAAGAACGCTCTCGTGCTGCGGCACAGATGAAAACTGATGACTGGGTGGTTCTTCGTGAGGATGATGAGGAAGAATTCATCGGGTATGATACTTTGGAGGGAATAGTTCGTGTGACTAAATACAGAAAAGTAGAAAGCCAAAAAGACGGAACACTTTATCATTTGGTGTTTAATGTTACTCCGTTTTATCCAGAAGGAGGAGGGCAGGTAGGAGACAAAGGTCTTTTGGTTTCTGCAAATGGCGATGTTACCTATATCATTGACACTAAGAAAGAAAACAACTTGATAATTCATCTTTCGGAAACTTTACCTACGAATATAGATGAACCTCTGAAAGCGGAAGTGAAAGGAAGAATCCTTGCAGAGGCGAATCACTCGGCTACGCACTTGCTGCATCAGGCTCTTAGAGAGGTTTTGGGAACGCATGTAGAGCAGAGAGGTTCTCGTGTAGATACGCAGTCTCTGAGATTTGACTTTTCTCATTTCCAAAAAATGACCGATGAGGAAATCTGCGAAGTAGAAAAAAGAGTAAATGACCGAATTCACCAGAAAATAGCTCTTCAAGAGCATAGAAATATCACTATGCAGCAGGCGATGGATGCTGGTGCGATGGCGCTTTTCGGGGAAAAATACGGAGATAGAGTTCGTATGATTCAGTTTGGGGAAAGTAAAGAACTTTGTGGAGGAACGCATGTGAAAAATACATCGGATATTTGGTATTTCAAAATCGTTTCCGAAGGAGCGGTGGCAGCAGGAATCCGCCGTGTGGAGGCTATTACGAGAGATAGAGTAAGACAGTATTTCTCTGATTTGGAAGAACAAGCGGACAAGCTTTCAGAATTATTGAAATCCAAAGATTTGGTAAAACATGTAGAAAAATTATTGGAAGAAAATAATGCTCTGAAAGCCGAAATAGAAGCTTTGAAAAAAGAAAAAGCAAAAGGAGAAATTCAAAACTGGAAGAACGACTTTTTAGATAAAGGAGATAAAAAACTTCTGGTAAAGAGAACATCTCTGGATGCGGGAACAGTGAAAGATATTGTCTTCCAGCTGAAAAAAGAAGTTCCGCAGTCTGTGGTAGTTATCCTTTCTGATGCAGGAGAAAAACCAATGCTTACAGTAGGGGTTTCGGCTGATATTGAGGATAAATATCATGCAGGAAACATCGTGAAAGACCTTGCGAAAGAAATCCAAGGCGGCGGCGGTGGAAACCCAGGTTTTGCGACTGCGGGCGGGAAAAACTTAGATGGCTTAGCCAATGCAGAGAAAAAAGCATTAGAATTATAAAAAGAAAAAGCTCCTTCAAAAAGGAGCTTTTTTTATTTTTTCTTGTTGAAAACTACATCTATCAAAACACCAGAGATGATGATAATTACGCCTGCAATCAGTGAGAAAGTCAAGGTTTCATCGAATAGTCCCACGCTTATCATCACGGCCACCACAGGCTCCACAGCTCCCATAATGGCAGTAGGTGTAGAACCAATAAATTTAATGGCATAAACCAGCGAAACTACCGATAAAGCCGTAGTTATCAGCGAGAATAAAGCCAAATGAGTGCCGATTTCCAGAGAAGGAATGACAACACTATTTCCTAAAATAAGTGTTTTAACGAGGAAAAACAATGACGCAAACACCATTGAATAAAAAGAAACTTTCACGCCAGAGGCTTTGATTTTAGTTTTATTGACTATAATCATATACAAAGCATACATCAATGCGCCTAATAGTGAAACGAAAAGTCCGATATAATTGATCTCAAAATTATCTTTAATGCTCAAAACTCCCACTCCTACAACTACGATAACCAGTGAAATGGTAGTAGCAAGCGTTATTTTTTCTTTGAAAAATATTCCCAAAATAAGGGCTACCATAATGGGATAAATAAAAAATATAGTAGAAGCAATCCCAGGGCTCAGAAAATCATACGCTATAAACAGAAACTCCGCCGAGAGAGCATAGAAAAACCCTAAAATGCTTAAAACAATGCCTTCTTTTAAGTTGATTTTTACGCTTTCTTTTTGGTAGAAAACCAAATATCCCAAAATTAGAATTGCCGCAATCAAAAACCGATAAAATAAGGCGGTATCCACAGAGAAAAATCCCCATTTTTTCAGTGGAATCATAAAAAGCGGAATCATTCCGTAAGTAAGCGCTGAAACGAGGGCAAATAAATACCCTTTTAGTGTATCACCCATTGTTTAGATGATTTTAAAAATTGTCCATTTTTCCCATTTTCAGGAAAATAATTCCGCAAAAATAGAAAAAACCAATCGGATAACTTTTAAAAAGAAGTCAAGAATGTTAAAAAACCTAAGATAACCCCTGTAGCATTTGGTATGATTAAGATATAATCTTTTTTCGGCTCCTTTGTCCAGCCATAAATAACCCAAATCAAACAAGAAATGGAAGCAAATAAAGGCTGCCATGGCTGTCCTTTTTCTCCCTGTAAATTTGCGATAATCTGTGGAATATAAGCGATAAACACAGCAATTCCAATAAAAGCTCCAATGGAACCTATGAAAGTATTTATTTTCTTCTTTGTCATATTGTTTTATTTTTATTTCCTTTTTAAAATCTTATTTTCTTCATATCCCTAATAAATTAGGATAAGCAAGTGCAAATATAAAAAAATAAAGACATAAAAACGCCCTTTAAAGGCGTTTTTTTATTATAATTTGAGAAGTTTTGGAAAAAGGATGTTGTTTTCAAGATGGATGTAGAGCTGTAGATATTCATCAAACTCATTGAGCATCTGGAATGTAACTCTATATGTGGTGCAGGCACCTTCGGGAGGTGTGAAATCATCCGAAACTCTCGCAATCTCTTCAAATCTTTCCTTTTCTGTTTGATAGACGGCTTGCAGTTTTTCTATGTAAGCCTGTAAATCTCCACCGAATGCAGTCTCAGGATTTTGCTCTTTTTCTCCGATGTATGGGAAGAGTTTTTCCTCAGCATCTCTCAGATGTACGATGAGATTTTGTGAAGAAAGGGTGAATAGTTCATTGATTTTGAATAATTCTGGATGTCTCTCGCCATGAACTCGGCAGAGTTTATCCAAAAACTGAAGCAGATAGATAGATTTTTCCTGAATATATTCGTGGTGAACTTCCTTGATGTAATCAACCAAATCAGTAAGTGACCAGTTATTAAAATCGTTTTCCTCCGCTGTTCCCTTTGGTGTGTTTTTCAGATCTTCGTAGATAGGAGCAGGGTCTAAGTCCTTCATTTTGCAGGTTTCCTCTATTGTTCTACCGCCTTTACAGCAGAAGTTTATGCCGTATTTTTTGAAAACAGCCGCTGTACGGAAATTTTCCGCTACATATTCACCGATGGTTTTTTCTTGTAATTGATTCATAAAATAAAAAATTTAAGTACAAAGTTACTAATTTAGAATCAATAAAAAAAGGACTGCAAATCGCAATCCTTTTTGGTAAATATTTAAGTCTAAAACTTCCATCCTAATGTAAGGATAAGATGTCCTTTTTGGTTCTTTGCATTAGAAACGATGCTGGTATCACTTACACTATAGTTCCCTACGCTAGAGTTACTATCTCTATTGACATAAGTCCCTGCAAAGAACGGATTGCTATGTTCATGAGTTCTGTACTGATAAGAAGCATCTATGTAGAATAGTTTGAAATCATATCCTATCCCTCCTGAAATCACCTGCGTTTTTCCTACGATGTAGTTGGATAGTTTTCCACTTACTACATTCACATTATTGTCAAGCATTGTTTCCGTATGGTCTTTGAATGGGCTGGTTGTAAAGGCATATCCTCCTCTTATTCGGAAAGAATTTATTCTGTATTCGCCTCCTATTCTTACTTCATGCTGAGCTTTGTAGGTAGATTCATAAAAGTTATTCAGCTGAACATCTGCCGCACCGCCACCGAAATTAGGCTTGCCTAAATCCACTCTGTAATCCACATTAAAGGCAAAATGTTTATTAGGGATAAAAGCCCCACTTAGTGTTAATTTAGTCGGAGTTCTGAAAGTGCGACTTTCTGTGTAGCTGTTTTGAAAAAGACCTGAACCATTTATTGCGTAAAAATTATACTCCCTATCTATGCTGTACCAAGTAGGAGATTCTATGGAAGCCCCTAATCTAACGGCATTGCTCAGTTTCCCTATTACCCCAAGAGATAGCGAAAACCCATCAGCATCCTCTATGTAAGGTGTATTTTGTCTAGAAAAACGCTTTATTTTTTTTGTATTTAATGAGGAAACTTTAACTTCGTCATACTGCTCTATATTTACAGAAGAGAAATTCACTGCTGCTCCTATGTAGATTTTGTTGTCATAATTTCCACCAATACCTAAATTCAGTTTTGAATGATGTCCTATGGTCTCATACAAATGCCCTTCGAATATGTTGTAGTCTGTAATGGGTTTATTTTTATCATTATCTTGATGTATAGCTGATGTTATATTTGCATTCCCTGGAGATTGTAATTTATCACTTACATTTTGAGTAACATAGTTAATTCCTACATTCACAAATTTCCATGCATTCTGTTCATTTGACTGAAAAGATAAAACTCCATTAGCATTTCCTAAATTAGCCTTGCTTATGTTTTGGCTCGTAGATTTTCCTGCCAGACTAGCTGTAGACTTATTGGAATTGATAGAAAGTGAAGCACTTACATCATCTGTGATGAATACTCCCAAACCAGCAGGGTTGGTGTTTAGCACAGAGGCATCTCCTCCCAATGCTCCCATAGAACCTGCCATTGCGCTATATCTTGCTGTTCCTAGGGAAGAGATATTGTCATAAATTGTAGAGGTATTTCTGATGATGGAAACATCTTGTGCAAAGAATAAAGCACTCGCTGAAATACCTGCTAATATTGAAATTTTCTTTGTCATTTTTACAATAATTTTAAAGTTTTACCAGTTAGATCTTCTTCCAAAACCACCATTACCACTATTAGAGTTGTTATTTCCTCCATTGTTCGATGAAGAATTATTATCTCTCCAAGTGTTGTTTTGCTGTTGGTATCGCTCTATATCAGAGTTGTGATTTCCCCAGTCAGAAGGTCTGTCAAAACCATTATTTGGTCTATTCATCTGGTTGTTGCTTCTATTAAATCCACCATTGTTAGGTGTGTAGGTTCTGCCACGATAGGAGTTGTCATTTCCTCTGTAGATTTCATCTGGGTCGCTTCTTCTTTTATAAGTTCTCGCAGGCGTTCTGTAATAACGAGGGCTGTAATAATCATCATCATAATAACCACGATAATACGGATTGTAGTAATAAGGGTTATAGTAGTAATTATTATAATAATAAGGGCTGTATCCCCAGTAGTTATAGTTCCAGTAAGGATTGTAATAATAGTTATAGTTGTAACTCCATGGGCTCATTCCCCACGAGAAACCTAGCCCCCATCCTGAAGAGCGAGGGTAACCGAAGTATGAATTATAATACCCGAAATAATACGGCGAATAAAAACTGCCATAATAAGGATAACCCCAAGAATAATTGTCATAGTAGAAATTATTCTGCGTTCCTGCATAAGTTCCCCAGTCAGAGCTGGAAGAGATTCTTTGGCTGTCTCCGCCCCAGTTTTTGTTGCTGTATTTTTGGTTTTGGAGTTGTTGGTTTTTCTGAGCTTGTCCGATAATTCCTGTTTGATTATTATCTTCAAAACCAGCTCTTTCGTCCATATCATAGTAGTCAGGCTCCTGCCATGCTATTTTTCTTTCTATTTTGTCCGTTGCAGGGTCATAATAGATACCATCTGTCTCTGTGTATCCAGACTGGATACCACAAGAAACCAAAAACAATCCACTTGCCAAAGCTAAGGCTGTCTTAGAGACAAAAGGGATTATTGTATCAGAAAATGTATTATTTTTCATATCAAATGGTTTAATGTTAATTACTATATTTGCAAAATTATTACCAAAATTATACCAAAATTCTTAGAGGCATATTTCAAGGTAATGATTTTTATCAGTAAAAATAAAAAATATTTTAATATTTATGGCAAAATTAACTTCAAGAGCAGAAGATTATAGTAAATGGTATAACGAACTTATCGTAGGAGCAGACCTAGCAGAGAACTCAGGTGTTCGTGGCTGTATGGTTATCAAGCCGTATGGATACGCCATTTGGGAAAAGATGAGAGATGAGCTGGACAGAAGATTTAAGGAAACAGGACATCAAAACGCTTATTTTCCGATTTTCGTTCCAAAAAGTTTGTTCGAAGCAGAAGAGAAAAACGCAGAGGGATTTGCTAAAGAATGTGCAGTAGTTACGCACTATCGTTTGAAAACAGACCCGGAAAATCCAGCGAAACTTATCGTAGATCCAGAAGCAAAATTGGAGGAAGAGCTTATCGTAAGACCTACTTCAGAAGCTATTATCTGGAATACTTATAAAAACTGGATTCAGTCTTATAGAGACCTTCCGATACTTATAAACCAATGGGCAAATGTGGTTCGATGGGAGATGAGAACGCGCCCGTTCCTTCGTACTTCAGAATTCCTTTGGCAGGAAGGGCACACGGCTCACGCTACAAAGGAAGAAGCAGAAGCAGAAGCAAAACAGATGATGGAAGTTTATGCTGATTTCTCTGAAAAAATGATGGCAGTGCCGGTGGTTCGCGGACTGAAATCTCCAAACGAGAGATTCGCAGGAGCAGATGAAACCTATTGTATAGAAGCGATGATGCAGGACGGAAAGGCGCTTCAGGCTGGGACTTCGCACTTTTTAGGACAAAACTTCGCAAAAGCATTCGATGTGAAATTCACAAATAGTGAAGGTAAAATAGAATACGCTTGGGCGTCATCATGGGGAGTATCAACCCGATTGATGGGGGCACTTATTATGTCGCATTCAGATGATTTTGGATTGGTTTTGCCTCCGAAACTTGCGCCGATACAAGTTGTGATCGTGCCGATATTCAAAGGCGAAGAACAATTAGCCCAAATTGATGAAGTTGCCCTCGGAATTAGTGAAAAACTGAAAGCGCTGGGAATTTCTGTAAAATACGACAACCGCGCTACGCACAAACCAGGCTGGAAATTTGCAGAATACGAGCTGAAAGGCGTGCCGGTGAGAATAGCCATAGGGCCAAAGGATTTAGAAAACGGCATGGTGGAAATCGCGAGACGAGATACGCTGAGCAAAGAGACTCAGCCGATAGCAGGGGTGGAGAATTACATTCACCAGCTTCTTACGAAAATTCAGAAAGATATCTACCAGCGTGCGCTTAACTTCCGAAACGAAAACATTACAAAAGTGGACACTTACGAGGAGTTTAAAAAAGTTTTGGAGGAAAAAGGAGGTTTCATCGCGGCTCACTGGGATGGAACAGAGGAAGAAGAGGAACGCATCAAGGAGGAAACCAAAGCTACTATCAGATGTATTCCGCTGGATGCTGTGGAGGAAGACGGCGTGTCTCTTATTTCGGGGAAACCTTCCAAGCGCAGGGTTCTTTTCGCTAAGGCGTACTAAAAAATATAAAAACTGCTCCAATAAAGAGCAGTTTTTGTTTTTTAAGAGGATGGATTTTCGTTGATCAGGTTTTTCCATCTTTGGATGATTTTTAAAATCACATCACGATTCTTTTTACTTTTGATGAAAGTGGGAAGTTTAGCCACCAATGACATTCCTTCTCGCTCACGGAGGTCGGAAGAAACATAATCCTCTATTACCTTTATATGGAGTGTATTTTCTGCCCAAAAGAGATTTTCCCGCACATTTTCTTGAAAAAAGTAAGGTAGCCCAAAAATATAATCACATTTTAGCCCGTCTTTATTTGGGTTTATTTTGTTGTAGGTTTCTTCATAGTGAGGTTTTATGGATAAGGGAAAGGTACAATTTTGACATTTGATGAGAACTTCATCCATTTTGTTTTTCATTCCGTGCTGTTCGTTGTGAATGGCCGTGCCACAGTTTGGACAGTTTAGCTTGATAACAGCGGTATAAGACTGCAGGTCTTCACTTTTCTTTTCGTATCCACAATGATAGCAGTGGACTAGGTGTCCATCAGGCGTTATAATAGCAGAATTCTGGCATTCAGGACAAACAACCCAAGTGCCTTCTTCCCATATTTTGACATGTTTTTCTTGATAACGCTTCATTTTATGGGAAATTATTTCTTTTTGCCAGAAAAGAACCCGAATTTTTCTAAAGGCACCAGCAGGGACAGCATCCAATAATGCTTGTTGGGTTTTTCTTTTTCGGACTGCATGTAGTACATTAGCTGTGGAGTGAGCCAGCTGAGACTTACGCTTGTTCCTAAATAAACTCTATTGCGCAGTTTTCCGTTTTCCAGATTTATATAGATTTCATCATGGGCATAGAGGCTTACGGGAATGTCTTTGACTTTTATTTTGTAGTTTAGTCCTAATCTATTTCTGTAAGTAGCAGTATTACTAGCATAGTTTTTTATCTGATAGTAGTACATATTTCTGTCAGTAATGGATAGTTTATTACTGATAGGCAGGGTGAAAGTGGCATAAGCCATTATCTGGTGTTCTGCGTTTTCGCTCTTGGATTCATAATCTTGAAAAAAGGCATAACCAGGCGTCAGCGAGATGTATTTATTAACCGTGAATGTCGGCAAAACCCTTGCAATGTACGAGTTGTCAGTCGGGCTGTATCCACCAAAAGTAGTGAGTTTTCCTAAATTTCCCATATTCGCAGTAAAACCTACCACTACGAAAGAATGCGGCGCATCTATCGCCTGTGATTTTAGGGAAGCAGAAATAGAAAGGGTAAAAAATAATATGATGATTTTCAGTCGATTCATTTTACTAAAAATTTACCCAAAGATAAGGAAAATGAAGAATTAAACATTAGTTTAATGAAAAAAAATCCAAATCTGTGTAACGATGAAACATACTATAAATCCATACAAAACAGGAAGGAAAGTAGCGATGCTTGTCCATTTTTTGCTCCCAGTTTCTTTATAAATGGTGTAAATAGTGGTGCTGCATGGGTTGTGCAGCAGACTAAACAGCATGAGATTTATAGCAGTGAGGGTAGTCCATCCTCCCATTTGCAGTATAGAAGCGATTTCGTTATCCGAAGTTTCAAACAAAACCCCTGCCAAGGCATCATTTCCTAAGGTTAAAGAAGTGAGCATCAATATCGTAGGAATTACGATTTCATTGGCAGGAATAGCCACGATGTAAGCCAAAAGAATAACGCCATTCAGCCCTAAAAACAGCCCGAAAGGCTCCAGTCCGTCTATCATCCATAGAGCAAGTGGGTGGCCGCCGATGTTGATATTAGAAATCAGCCAAATAGCAGCTCCTGCAGGAACAGCGAAGACTATGGCTCTCCATAGGACTATCAGAGTTCTGTCTATCAGAGAAGTGTATATCGTTTGCCATATTTGTGGAGGTCTGTAAGGCGGCAGTTCCAAGGTGAAAAACGAAGCCTCTCCTTTGAGCAATGTTCTCGATAAAAGCCAAGAAGTGAAGAAGGTAAATGCAATTCCTAAAATCACAATCCCTACGACAGCAAGCATAGAAACGAATCCTGACCACTGCTCAGGGACTAATATCCCTATGAATAGGGTAGCCATAAGAATCTGCGTGCCCCATCTTCCGTTACATAGTGCAAAATTATTCGTGATAATAGCGATAAGTTTTTCCCTAGGGCTGTTGATGATTCTGGTCGCCACCACGCCTGCAGCATTACACCCGAAGCCCATACTCATAGTAAGCGCCTGTTTCCCATGGGCGCCTGTTTTTCTGAAAATTCTATCCAAATTAAAAGCCACTCTTGGTAAATAACCAAAATCTTCCAAAAGGGTAAATAATGGGAAAAATATCGCCATAGGAGGGAGCATCACGGAAACAACCCAAGCTGTGGCAAGGTAGATACCATCTATCAGTAATCCGCTCAGCCACCAAGGAAAATTAAGCTCATTGGCTCCCGTTTTTAGAAAAGGATAAATCTTCTCTAAAAGCAAGAAAGAGAGAAATTCCGATGGGTAGTTAGCCCCGATGATAGTCAGCCATAAAACCAAACTCAATAAGAGAAACATAATCCCAAAGCCCCATATTCTATGCGTAACCAAATTGTCTATCATTCGCTCTATACGGAACAGCCTCTGTGATTCAGTAGAAGACACAGATGATTGTATGATTTTAGCGGCTTCGGCATAGAGGTTTTCTATTCGTTCATCATGGTAGTTTTTAGGGAAGTTGGTTTTGTATTCTTCCACTAAATGATATATCGGCTCAAAATTTTCGGAATTGATACGAGTGGATATCATTCCTTTTTTTAATTCTTCTGCAAGATTTTCATTTCCTTCCAATAATCTGGCAGCTATCCATTCGGTATTGTCAAGCTCTGGGTCAAGCTGCGAGAGGTGTTTAGCAACTTTCTCTACCGAGTTTTTTACTATTTCGATAGGCTTTACGAAAGATTTTTTCTTTGTCATAATCTCTCCTTTTGCCATTTTATGGATTGTAGATAGAAGTTCAGGGATTCCATCTTTAGACCTTGCGCTGGTGCCTATCACAGGAATTCCTAGGTCGCGAGACAGGGTGCGAGTGTCAATTTCGGTGCCGTGTTTTTTCGCTTCATCCATTAGATTAAGACAAAGAATCACATTTTCCGAAACTTCCATCACCTGCAGTAAAAGGCTGAAATGCCTCTGCATACGCCCTGCATCCACCACCACTACGGTGATGTCAGGTTTCCCAAATAAAATAAAATCTCTGGCAGCCTCCTCATCATCAGAAGTGGAAAGCAGTGAATAAGTGCCGGGTAGGTCTACGATTTTGAAGGTGTTTTGCTGATAAGAAAAATACCCTTCGGAGTGTGTTACCGTTTTGCCAGGCCAGTTTCCTGTATGCTGTTTCAGCCCAGTCAAAGCATTGAAAATGGTGCTTTTCCCCGTGTTGGGATTTCCAGCAAGGGCTATTGTAAACTGTGTATTTGCGGCGTTTTCTCCCAGCTTTTTTAGTTGGCTGGCTGTATTGAGTTCGCAGACTTGGCAGCTTGATTTCATTTCAATTTAACTTTTAATCTCTATCAGAATGTATTTAGTGTCTTCTTTTCGTAAGGCAATCAGCGTGTTATGAATATTGTAGGCGATAGGGTCACCCAGCGGACTGATGTTTTGGATATGAATTTCAGCGCCTTTGATGAATCCTAAATCCAGAAACCGCTGTCTGATTTCTCCCTTGCATTCCGGAGAAATTCCTAAAACTACGCCTTTTTGACCTGTTTTTAACGAACCTAAATCCATTCAAATTATTTTATTGTCCAAATTTACAAAATTAGATTAACCTAACAAATCAAAAATAATTGAATTTTATAAAATCAATTTAATTTAAAAAGATGTTTATATCTTTGGCAGAAATTTTTTAGCGATGGACAAAAAGGACTATCAAGAGGCGCTGGAATGGCTTTTTAAACAAACGCCCAACTATCAGGAAAATGGGAAAAAAGCCTACAAACCAGGGCTGGATAATATAAAAAAACTCTGTGATTACTGGGGAAATCCACAGAATAAGATAAAAACTATCCACATCGGCGGAACCAATGGGAAGGGCTCTACGAGTAATATGCTGGCTTCTATCTTGCAGGAGGCTGGCTATAAGGTTGGGGTTTATAATTCGCCTCATTTGGTGGAGTTTACAGAGCGGGTGAAAATCAATGGAGAGAAGGCGGATAAGGAGTTTGTGTATCAGTTTATTCAAAAATTAAAACAAATCCCAGAGCAGATTTTGCCTTCTTTTTTTGAATTTACGACCATCATGGCGTTTGAGTATTTTTATCAAAACAATGTGGATTTTGCCATCATCGAAGTTGGTCTCGGCGGGCGGCTGGATTCCACCAACATCATCACTCCGCTGGTTTCGGCGATTACGAATGTCCAGCTTGACCATCAGGATATTTTGGGCGAAACGCTGGAGCAGATAGCTGCGGAAAAGGCGGGAATTATCAAAGAAAATGTTCCGATAATTTCTGGTGATGAGAATATTTTGGTTAAAAATATAATTCACGGAAAAGCCGATGCGGTAGGAACGGAATTTATAGATGCTACGGAGGTAAAAACCGATTTGGAAACCGATTTGAAGGGTAATTATCAGCGAAAAAATATTCGTGTGGTTTTGGCTTTGGTGGAGGTTTTGAGGAAGAAAAATGTTTCTATTTCGGATGAAAATATTCACGATGGACTGCTTCATATTCAGAAAAATACAGGGTTCATTGGTCGCTGGTTTGAATTTTCTAAAAACCCGCTAACCATCTGTGATACAGGACATAACAAAGCAGGGCTGGATATGGTGTTTAGCCAGTTGTCTGAGTATCACTGCCATAAACACATTATTTTAGGTTTTGTTCAGGAAAAGAATATTGATGAAATTATGAAAATTCTTCCTCGTGAAGCACATTATTATTTTGTAAAACCAGCTGTCCATAGAGGGCGACATCCAAAAGATTATGAAAATTTGCTGGTGGAGGCAGGGGTAGATTTCAAAAATTTTGATAATGTGGAGGCGGGATATCAGTCTGCAAAAGCGAACTGTAAGGATGGTGAGATGATTTTTATAGGGGGAAGTAATTTTGTAGTTGGAGATTTTTTAGAAAAAAATTTGGAAGTTAAATAAAAATCCGTATATTTGCACCACTCAAATGAGGGCGGTTAGCTCAGTTGGTTCAGAGCATCTGGTTTACACCCAGAGGGTCGGGGGTTCGAATCCCTCACCGCCCACAAATAGGGTTCTTAGCTCAGTTGGTTCAGAGCATCTGGTTTACACCCAGAGGGTCAGGGGTTCGAATCCCTTAGAACCCACAAAAATCCAAGATTTTTATAAGTCTTGGATTTTTTTATTCATGAAGTTTTACTTCAAACCCATCAATATATTTTTCAACTCCTAAATAATATTTATTATCTATCATTCTTATCCAGTTAATAAAACCTAAGAATATATTGATGTTTTTATTTGTTACTTCAAAAATACCATTGTCTTGATGAGAAATTTGAAGAATTTCTAAAATCTCAATAAATATTTCTTTATTTTGAAAAATTTCTTCTTCATTGATTTTTTTTTAATTCTCAATGAAATAAATTTCATCCTCAAAATTTAATATTGTCGGTAGAGTTTTTATCTTTTTGTATAGAATGTTGATAGAATTCATTTATTGTTGGTTGTTACTTCTTTCAAAATTTTCAATTAAAATAAATGATTTTTATAAAAGTTCTAATTTAAAAATAAAATTTGAATAATATATGTTTTTACACAATGATTAAAACAAAAACTTACAAAGCAGGTGTATCAGTCAAAATATTCTTTATCTTTGGGGGTGAAATTTAATTGAATTAGAAAATGAAAAGATTTTTTATCGTGTCGGCATTTGCTCTTTGTCAGGGCATCTATGCACAATCGCAGGGAGCAATCTATTTTGATGAGGAATGGAACATCATCAAGGATAAGAAAAAGGCTTCTTTTTACCGAGAAACTACTCAGCAGGGGGATTATTATTTAATCAAAGATTATTATATCAACGGAACCTTGCAGATGGAGGGTAAGGCCTCGGATAAAACGCCTAATCAGGAGGTTTTTGAGGGGAAAGTTACATGGTACTATCCAGATGGAAAAGTGAGTATGGTGTCAAATTTCTCAAAAGGAGCTCAGGTAGGGGAGCATAAGAGCTATCAAGAAGACGGCCGTATTTCCCAAGATTTTATTTATAAAAACTATGCTGTATTTAGCGGTAAATCATATGGTTATGAAAATGATTATCAAAATAATACGATTACTGAGTATAAAGATGGCGATGTTGTAAAGATGACAACTTATGGGAAATCATTGCAGGGAATTCGTTTTGAAGAAATCTATGCGGGAGGAGACCCTTACACAGCTTCTGAAGTTAAATATTATGATGAAAATGGAAAATATATAGGCAGCCAAAAGATAAATAAAGACGGCCTTTATACAGGGATAAATGTAAAATATTATGCAAGTCCTATGAAAGTTTCTTGTATCGAAAATTTCTCAGGACAATCAACAACTTACGATATGCCTACTGAATCCAAATGCTACTATGGAAACGGCAAGCTGAAAAAAACTTACAAATCACATGGGAAAACCGCTACGGAGGTTGTATATGATGAAAGTGGTAAGAAAATAGGAAGTCTAGAGTACAGATATGACAAGGAAATGGATATGATGTCGCCCTATAATGGTGAGAAGATAGAAATTGATTTGTATGAAAAAACAAAAAAAATAATATCAATCCTTACCTATAAAAATGGGAAAGGGCTAGAAGGCAAGTATTTTGACCAAGAAGGAGAATTACAAAACCAATATTTCTATGATGATGAAGGGGGAGCTAAAGAAATATGGAGTTTTGGAAATGGCGGGAAACAAGTTCTTACTTACAGAGATGGGCTTCCATATAATGGCAGTGTTATAGAGGGAGGAGCTCAGTCTACTTATAAAGATGGTCTTCTGATGGAGACTAGAGAAGTAAACATGGAAGGAAAACCTACATATGAGAAGAAATATGATGAAAGTAAAGATATCTATGAGGTGAAAATATATTCAGATGGTAAACTTAAATATTATTATACAACAAATAATAGGTATGATGAAGATGCGTATTTTAGTGCAGAAATAACACCTTTCGATGACAAAGGAAAGCCAATGAGTAAAATAGTTATAAAAGATGGAAAGATAGAAAAAGGGGTGCTAAAACTAAAGTCCTATTATGCAGATGCAGAAACTGTAGAATACAGCAAAAAAGGGAAATGGTATGTGAAAAGGACTTATGTGGAAAAGGAACTCGTAAAAGAAGAGAGATTCAAGAGTGATGGGGATCATTCAGATTATTTTGAAATATATGAAATAATGCTCCGTACAGAATAAACAAAAATAGTCAAGAAGAAATTCTTGACTATTTTTTTATTTATAAGCAGGGAAATCTATAGTAGTTGTAGGGAATGGGATATTTACATTATTAGCTCGGAATTTCTCCAAAATAGACTTTCTTATTTCACTTCTCGTGTGGGAAATATGAAAAGGGTCATTAGAAAAGAAATAAAGCCTAAGATTGAGAGAAGAATCCGCAAAATCATTCAGCCTGATGAATGGTTCTCGCTCTTTGGAAATATCTTCATTCTCCATAGCAGCCTCTACAAGGAGGTTTTCTACCATTTTGATATCCGTTTTATAGTCCACGCCTATATCTATAAAGAAGGCATTCGCAGCATCATGAGATGAATAATTGGTAAGTTTATCCTTGGTAAGATATGAATTAGGGAAAACTATGGTTTTTCGGTCTGTAGTGAGGATTTTGGTGGTTCTCATGCTTATTTGTTCCACCCTGCCCATTACGCCGTTCATGTCAAGGACATCTCCCACACGGACACTTTTGTCTAATAAAATAATGACTCCAGAAATAAAGTCTAAAAACAAGTTTTGAAGTCCAAGACCTATCCCTACCAAGACTGCACTAGAACCTACCAAAAACGGAGAGATATTTACTCCTATAATCCTCATGACAAGCAGGAAAGTGACAATGACTATTCCGTAATATACAATCTGGTGAAGGGCATATCTAGTTCCTTTGTCTACCTGTGATGAGCGCCTGTAAAAGATTTTTTTAGAGATTTTTTCGACAATGTATGCCACACCGATTACTACAACTGCCGCAATTACCTGATACATGTGCAGCGTATAGGTATGGATAGAAAGCAGTGGATATTCTAAAAATTCTTTTAAGTTCATCTTATCAAGTTATTTATTTCATTTCTGAAATGACATTTACCGTTTCTTCTAAGAATAAATCTCGTTTAAGGTTTTTAAGCCAAGATTCGCTTTTTTTCGCGAAAACTTCATCTTTCTTACCTCTCGCTTGTTCATCTTTGTGTAGAGTGAAAACCAGCTTGTTATCGTACTTAGATAAAGATTTGAATTTTTTAATCTGATCTTTTCTTGATTTCATCAGTTTATTAAACTTATTTAAGTTTAATGTGATTTTTTCTTCTTTATCTAGTTTTTCTCTCCATTGTGCCGATTCTAAAAGCAGCTGATAATTAGAGTTTTTACTCATTCTATTTTGGCTGTTTTTCTGTAAGCTAGAGATATTCAGTGTTCCCACAGGAGTAAATCTTGTAGTAGGAATCTGATCCCATGGAAGGGCATTATCTCTATATCTTTCTCCAATTTCGGAATAAGAGAAAAAGTCGTTCATTGGTATATCGGCATCTACACCTTTCAGCTGGGTAGATTTTCCATTGATTCTGTAGAATTTTTGGATGGTCAGTTTTATAGAACCAAAATCATCTGTAGAATTCATAAAACGGTTTAGGTCTGCAAAGGTCTGCACAGTTCCCTTTCCGTAGGAGTGTGGCGAACCTACAACCACGGCTCTTCCGTAGTCTTTCATCGCTCCTGCTAGGATTTCGGATGCAGAGGCGGAGAACTCATTTTGCATAATCACTAGAGGTCCTTCCCATACTGGCGAATTGGTTTTATTTCTTAGAATGTTGATTCTGCCATTAGGGTCTTTTATCTGCACCACAGGTCCGTTTTTCATGAAAAGTCCTACGATGTCCACTACTTCTGTCAGTGAGCCACCTCCGTTGTTTCTAACATCTAGAATAATTCCTTTAATGTTTTGAGATTTCAGTTTTACGATTTCGGCTTTTACATCATCAGATGCATTTCTACCATTAGGGTCATCAAAATCAGCGTTAAAGCTCGGAAGGTAGATGTATCCGTATTTTTCGCCTTTTGGTGAGTTTACGATGATGCTTCTCGCGAAAGTATCCTCTATGGAAACTTCTTCACGAATGAGTTTTACTTCTTTTACGCTGCCATCTTTTTTCTGTAAAGTGAGAGTTACCTCCGTGCCTTTTTCTCCACGGATAAGCCTTACAGCCTCATCTACCAGCATTCCTACTACATTGATAGCTTCTTCATTCGGTTTAGATCTTACTTTTAGGATTTTATCTCCTTCGGATATTTGTTTAGACTTCCATGCTGGAGCTCCCACTACCAAAGGTCCCATGTAGAGATTTCCTTTTTTCTCTTGAATCTGCGCACCGATTCCGATCACTTTTCCAGCAAAACTAGTATCAAAATCCTCTTTGTCCTTTGGAGAAAAATAGTTAGTATGCGGGTCAAACACCTCTGTGTAGGCATTTATATAAACGCTGAACCAGTCCATTTTCTTTCTCTTTTGGAATCTCTTGAAAGTGTGGGAGATAAGGTCTTTTATCTCTTTGGTAGCTTTTATTTTTTTCTCTTCTAGAGTGAGTTTTTTTACATTGATAGTGTCTTTCAGTTTATGGGCGATGACAGAATCTTTTTTCTCCTGCTGGAGTTCTTCTTTGCTGGTCATCGTTTCTATTTCCTGAAGGATATTGTATTTGATGTATCTTTTCCACTCGTTGTAGAGTTCCTGTTTATCAGCAGGAGCTTTTTTTAGTTTTGGTTCTAGGATAAGCTCATCATCTTCGGTCAAATCGATAGGTTTGCTCAGGATATCCTGAGTCATTTTATCAATTTCACTTACTCTCTGATAGAGTCTGTCTATGGTCTGTTTGTAGAAAACCAAGTTCCCGTTATTGAGATAGTCATCAAGCTGGTTTCTGTGTTTCTCAAATTCTTCCATATCCGACTGCAGAAAATATCTTTTTGCAGGGTCTATAGTCTCGAAATAGTTTTTATAAACCTCGCGAGAATAGGCATCATTTATCGGTTTTGGTTGATAATGTACATGTGCAAGTGCATTCTTTACATTTATCATGATGATGTGCATTTTTTCATCATCATTTTTAGGCGCATTGAAGCAGAACATCAAGGTCATCAATGGAGCCACGAACAATATTTTATTAAATTTAAATAACTTTTTAAGCATTTTTTGCACTGATTTTAATTCAAGAAAATTTTTAACTTACAAATTTAATATCTTATTTTAAACTAGACCTAAAATTTCTTTATTTTTGTTGAAATTTTTTAATAATAATGAATAAGCAAGATAAAAAACCATTGATTTTGGTAACGAATGATGATGGAATCACCGCACCAGGAATTAGAAAACTCGTAGAATTTATGAACGAAATAGGAGAGGTGGTCGTAGTGGCGCCAGATTCTCCGCAGAGTGGCAAGGGACACGCCATCACGATAAATTCTACCCTGATGGTAGAGGGGATAAAAATGGAAGGCGCTCAGCGGGATTTTGCGTGTAGCGGGACGCCTGTGGACTGCGTAAAATTGGCTTTGGATAAGGTTCTTCCGCGCAGGCCAGATTTGGTGGTTTCGGGGATAAATCATGGGGCAAATTCCTCTATCAATGTTATTTACTCTGGAACAATGTCTGCTGCTGTGGAGGCTGGTGTAGAGGGCATTCCTGCGATTGGGTTCTCTTTGCTGGATTTTAGTTTTGAGGCGGATTTTGACCAAGCAAAAGAATTCATTCAAGAAATAGTTTTAAAAACCTTGAAAAACCCAATGCCAAAAGGAATAGTCCTAAATGTAAACATTCCTAAACTAAAAAAAGAAGAGATAAAAGGCATCAAAATCTGCCGACAGGCTCAGGCAAAATGGGAGGAAAACTTTGATGAAAGAGTAAATCCACAGGGCAAGAAATACTACTGGCTCACGGGCTATTTTAACAATATGGATGAGGGCGAAGATGCCGATGAAACAGCTCTGATGAACGGCTATATTAGCATTGTTCCTGTGAAATTTGACCTTACGGGTTATGAGTATATAGATGCTCTGCGAGAGCTTTATTAGATTTTGTTTTTGAAATTTATTGAAGAATTTTAAAGATATTAATTAACGGAAAATTTAATTTTAATATAAGTCATGAAAAGAAAATTATCATTTCTTGCTTTGGCGGCGGCATTTTCATTGCCATGCAAGGCACAAGAGAGTAGTGTAGCGGTAGAAGTAGAAAATGTAAAACAGAGCAAAGTAACTGTAATGGCGAGCGCAGGATATGCGTGGAGAACGGCAAAAATACCGAGTGGTACTGCGTATTATCTGAAAAATCATTTTGAAAAACTGACATCAGGATTTAATTTTGATATCTCTGCCTATCATAGAATAGGTCCTAATATGGGACTTGGGTTGAAATTTAACAGATATTCTGCCTCTGCGCAGACTAGTCCGGCTGGAGTATATCTTAGCACGAAGGATAGAATTATCTTCATAGGGCCGTCGTTCCTGTATTCTAATTTTGAGAGGGAAACACCGCATAAAATCTATTATGATATGGCGATAGGCTATGTACAATATACGAGCAATACCTTTGTGAACACTCAGAAAATAGAGAATAAGGGTTCGGCGCTGGGGCTTTATAGCACGATAGGTTATCAGTACGCTGTGAACCGTTCGTTCTTGATAGGTCCGCAGATAGGTTTTGGGCTGGGAGTTCTAAAAAGCTATACCGAAAACGGAGTGAGAAAAACTTTGGGAAATGGCGAAAAAGAAGGCTTAGGGAGAGTTTCTCTAGCAGCTACGGCGACGATAAGATTTTAATGCAAAACACAAAAAGCACCTTTTTTAGGGTGCTTTTTGAATAATAAAGAGATGTTTTAACAGAAGTAAGGACAATAAATAGAATATGAAAAATTATGTGTTACTAATGGTGATTATTTCCCTGATAATTGGATGTAATAAGAAGCACAAAGAAGATATTGTTGGTTTATATGAAGTTGATAAAGTACCATGGGAGTTATCAAATAAGGAAATATATTATTACTTAGAATTACAAGAGAATGATGTTTATAAGCTCAAAAAATTAAATGGAGATTCATTAAAAGGACATTGGTATATTTCTTCTGAAGAAAAAGACTCAATAATTATTAAATTTGAGTTTGATAATAATTATATAGTAGGAAAACTAAAAGGTTCTGCATTATTATTTAAAGAACCAAATGTTTTTGACCATAACTTTTCAAATTGGTTATATATAAAGACAAATAAATAATGTCTTAGATTATGCATTCACATCAGGGCATGAAATGATACATGTTTTTGATTTTTCTTATAAACACATAGTAAAATAAATATAACAACAGATAACAGACTAAAAAAACTCATAAAAATGAAGATAATAATATTTCTATTTCTTCTTCAAGCCACTGGGAGAAAGGGACTAATTCGGTATCTTCTTCCCAATACTCAGGAGGGATATCGGAGTAGAAAATTCCAAACTGATCTTCTTCGCCCAATACAAACCCTGCCTGATGGCCTACAGTGGGATAGCAAACTAAAAGGATATGAGGGAATAAATAGACCCCTGTCCCCTCAAAGATTTCCTTGGCATAGCTTTCCCATTGTTCAGGGTGGTAGAACTGATACGAAAAACCTCTTTCGTCCTCGAAAAGGGTACAGGCGCCTAAGGTAAGAAGAAAAGTTTTGAAGTCTTCGGGCAGTTGCACATTATATTGTTGTTCAAAGAGCATAAGTTGCTCAGGAGTAACCTCACTTTGTCGCGAAAAACAATAGGTTTCATTGCCAAAATGAATTGGTTTACCCCCACTTTGTTTTATAAGGTCTTGTAATAAGGTAAGAGTTTTATTAAAAGTACTCATAATCTTCTATTTTTTGCAAAGTTACTATTTTTGCAATGAAGTATTTGGGTCAATGTTTTTGGAGATAAAATTTGAAGATAAATGATGAAAACGCTAAAAATAGTAAAAATTTTCTTGTTACTTTTTATGTTAATAGGATGTGGTAAAACATATTATTTCTTAAAAGATAAGGACGAAAATCTGATAATTCCAAAAACCGTCCTAATACAATAAATGTTAATCAGAATAAATAATCTTTTAGATTATGCATTCACATCAGGGCATGAAATGATACATGTTTTTTGATTTTACTTATAATCACATATTAAAACAAATATAACAACAGATAACAGATTTAAAAACCCATAAAAATGAAAATAATAATATTTCTATTCTTCTTCATCAGCCAAGTCTTATTTTCCCAAGATATGAGAATTGAAGTCAGAACATTCAAAAGAAAACCAGATATATAGAGAATATTTATTGGAAATAAAATTTATTAATGCAAGTAATGATGATTATATCATTCCTATAGATACAACAGGATACAGAACATATATGCCTGGGAATACATGTGAGGACTTCTTTTTATTAAGAAACTACCCAGACTTAGGATTTATACCAAAAATAAAACATGAAGAGGATTTTATGGACTCTTTTCAAACATATCCTCCACCAATAAATCCTAAAGACTTATCTTTTTATGAGAGAAAAAAGAAACAGGAAGAAAATAAAGAAAAGAAACTAATAAAATTTTGGAAAAAAGAGCATAACTTAAGAAATTTTGATGACCAAGAAATTCTAAAAAACTATCATGTATATACTAACATAAAAGTGATAAAAGCGGGCACATCCATTATTTTTATGAAAAAATTTAATCCTATAAAAATGAATGAAGATAAATTTTATGAGACATATGATTATTATTATCCTATAAAATCAAATGAAAAATATAAAATGCTTTTAGAGTATTGTATAGATGAAACAAAATATAACTATCTTACTCCACAGCAAAAAGAAAAATATAAAGGCTATAAGTTTTTCACAGGAAAAATAATTTCCAACGAAGTAGAAATATAGCAAATTTTGATAATATTCCTGAAACAAATAAAATTAAAGATAAATGATGGAAACGCTAAAAAAGATACTAAAAATAGCATTGAAAATAATAAAAGTTTTCTTGTTGCTAATATTTATTTTGATAGGAGGAATAATGATTTATTTCCAGATAAAAGTGGAAACCTATAAAAACCAATTAATAGAACTTTATGATTTTGATTATTTGAAAAGAGAGAGAAAAAGATATCATCCTTTTGTGGTATTTTATTTATACAGCAAGTTATATGGTAAAAATAAAGAATATTTTAGGAGTACTCGTTATCCATATGAGCTGTATGATATAAAACATAACATTACAGAGGAATATAGGGATTATATACTATCTAATATAGAATATAATGCATATCTGATGTATTGTTATGATTTTAAAAAACCTGAGTAATAGGATAATGTGCCAGATGTATTTTTTGAAATAAATAAAATTTGAAGATAAATGATGAAAATGCTAAAAAAGATACTAAAAATAGCATTGAAAATAATAAAAGTTTTCTTGTTGCTAATATTTATTTTGATAGGAGGAATAATGATTTATTTCCAGATAAAAGTGGAAACCTATAAAAACCAATTAATAGAACTTTATGATTTTGATTATTTGAAAAGAGAGAGAAAAAGATATCATCCTTTTGTGGTATTTTATTTATACAGCAAGTTATATGGTAAAAATAAAGAATATTTTAGGAGTACTCGTTATCCATATGAGCTGTATGATATAAAACATAACATTACAGAGGAATATAGGGATTATATACTATCTAATATAGAATATAATGCATATCTGATGTATTGTTATGATTTTAAAAGACCTGAATAATAGGTAATGTTTCAGAAGTGTTGTTTTGAAAAAAATAAAATTAAAGATAAATGATGGAAAATATAAAAATATTAATTTTATTATTGATATTTTCTTGTAACCCGCAAGAGAGCAATGGACATAAAAAAGAAACCCCAATCCTAAAAATAGAATACAATTTCTATGCTTCAAGTGGTGGAGAACCTATTTATAGAGTTCTTTATTGCGATGAAGAAGTTGTTGTTGAAAATTTGGAACATTCCCATACATGCAAAGGGAAAATCACCAAAGATAAAATAGAAGAAAAAGAATCACATCAAGACTGAAACCCAATAATATAGAACCAGATATTATTTTAGATTCTTGGAGAATAGAGTTAATAATTAATGGCATCACATATTATAACAAAACAAAAGTTACGAAAGAGACCTTGCCAAAAGACATTAGACAGCTTTTGTATATATTAATTAAAAACTCAACTGTTGATATAGATTTATATGATTTTTCTTAAAATTAATATCGGTGGTATTTTTAAAATGTATTTTTTGAAACAAATAAAATGGAAGATAATAATAAAGCCTTCATATTTATCAGCAATGAAAAAGCTGACACGACAATTAAAATAGATTATAGAAGTTTTCTGTTTTTTGATGTCTATGGATTGGAGAATGACAAAATCTATAAAATAGTAGAACAAATACAGGACAATTTGATTATCCAAAAAACTTCAGATTTAATTTGGGAGGTACTTTAAAAAAATAAGAAAATAGTTTATGAAAATCAGAGAAATATTATTAATAATTATTGCTTTTTTAGTTCAATGCTGTGGGATTTTTCCAAGTCAAAAATCATTTATAATTAATCAATATGGCAGAATGCAACTAAAAGAAATGAAGTTTAAAGAATCTTTTGATAAGTCAAAAATTGACTTAGTAGATCTCAATGTTATATACTATTATCATCGAGAAAACACTGATATTAATATGGAATTTAATTTTATTATTCGTTTTTTTAAAAATGGTCAATATGCTTTTTTTGCTAACAGTAAAGAGCCCATTACTCATCTTTCTTATGAAGATATAAACTATAATGATTTACAAAAAGCTTCTTATGTTGGATATTATAATATAAAGGGAAATACTATAATTATCGAACTTCCTAATCATCTTTTTAGGCGTTCGGGAAAAAGAAATCTAGATAAATATAAAGTATTGTCTAATGGTAATTTAGAAAGTATTACCAAATCAGCTTCTGATTATGGAGCTATTTACAAGAAAACCCCTATAAATGAAAAAATTCTAATGAGAACAATTCCTGATTGGTAATTTTGGTAATGTTCCAGATGTGTTGTTTAAAATAAATGAGCAAAAGAACGAACATTTTAAAATAATGAAAACACCAAAAGGCATCTATTATTTAGTAGAAGGTCATTATGGACTTAAAATGATATTGGAGTTTGGTTGGAGTAGAAGTTAATTTTAAAATAGGAATAATGAAATAAAAGTAGAATATGAACAAAAACCTAAATAAGATAATAGTAATTTTTATAATTCTATTTTTAAATATTATATCAGCAATAGGAATGTTTGCACTGCATCCAGATGATAGTATGAGTTTAGGGCTTATCTATATTATTCTGTTGTTTATATTCATTAACGGAATTATTGGTATTTCACTAATATTAGTAAAATCAAAATATGGTTTGTATTTTATTATAAATATTGTAATCAATACAATAGTAGTTTTTATAAGCTTTTTTTCTGCTGTAAAGTATTATAAAGCAACAGATATAAAACCTAAAAAGTTCTATTAT